>JAUXLW010000249.1 GCA_030623545.1 Acidimicrobiia bacterium
CCCCATGGCGTCTATTCGCCCGAGAGCCTGGTGCATTCGAAACTGAAGAAGCAGGTCTTCAAGCGTCTGATCGAGCTTCCCTCCCTCAGGAAGATCGACGCTGTGTGCGGGCTAACCGAAGTTGAGGCTGAAGATGCCCGGGTCTTTGGCTACCAGGGACGAATCGAGGTCATCCCCAATGGAGTTTCAGAGCCCATGCCCGACCTCGACGACGGCCGTTTCCGAAGCTTGCTCGGGCTGGGTGCCGGCGAGCGGCTTGGGCTTTTCGTAGGTCGCATCGACCTGCACCACAAGCGAATCGATGAAGTAACAGTGGCAGTGGCCCAATCGCCGGGATGGCACCTGGCAGTGGTGGGCCCCGATTACCGGGGAGACGAGGCCCGCCTGCGGGCTCTGATAGTCGGACTTGACGGCGGGGAACGTGTCCACATCGTCGGGTCCTTGCGAGGCCGCGAGTTAGGCGAGGCATTCGCCGGGTCTGACCTCTTGCTGCTCCTGTCCCGTTTCGAGGGAATGTCGATGTCGTTGTTGGAGGCGCTCTCGCATGGCCTTCCCGCCGTCGTCAGTTCTGGAGTCGAGGAAGCCGTGCCCGTGGCGGCGTCGGGGGCGGGATGGGAGCGGGAGCCGTCGGAGCTCTCCGATCTCCTCGGCCGGCTGGCGGCCGACCCCGAGCAGCTGAACAGTGCCCAACGACAGACCAAGGAGATAATCGCCGACTATCGCTGGGACGCAGTGGCCGCGGCCTACGGAGATCTCTACGGGAGCCTCCTGAGAGGCGGCTGAGGCCGGCTTTAGATCAGGCCCTCGAGCTCACAAGCACAGGAGGGATGGCGCAGCTTGGAAAGAGCCCGTCCCTCGATTTGGCGCACTCGCTCTCTCGTCAGGCCGAAAGCCTTGCCGACGTCGGATAGCGTGCGCGGCAGGTCGCCGTCCAATCCGTATCGGAGCCGAATAATGTCGCGCTCGTCTGTCTCGAGGACGCCGAGTGCTCGCACCAGGTGTCCGATTCGGGCTCCGGCCACTGCCATCATGAAGGGGTCGGGCGCGTCGGCATCCTCGACAAAATCGCCCAACTCGGCTTCGCTCTCGGGTCCGACCGGCCGGTCGAGCGACACGGTGTCGGTCGGGGCGTCGAGCGCGGCCAACACCCTTTCTTCGTCGAGACCGCTGGCAGCGGCGATTTCTTCGACCGTTGCCGGGCGGTGCAGCCCTTGCCCCAGGCTGGTGGCGGTTTCCTGCACGGTGCGCACTACGTCGACCATGTGGACCGGCAGCCGGATCGTTCGAGCCTGATTGCCAAGCCCCCGGGTGATGGCTTGCCGGATCCACCAGGTGGCATACGTGGAAAACTTGAAGCCCTTGCGCCAGTCGAACTTCTCCACGGCTCGAATTAGGCCAAGGTTGCCTTCCTGGATGAGATCCAATAGATCCAATCCACGGCCCGAGTAGCGTTTGGCGATCGAAACGACCAGGCGGAGGTTGGCGCGGATGAACTCCATCTTCGCCTCGTCGGCGGCGTGGACATCGCGGAACAAGCGGGCTCGCTCCGCGGCCGACAGCTTGTGGCCGGTATCGATTTCATGCTGGGCGACCCGACCATTTTCAATAGTCCGGGCAAGTCGAACCTCGTCGTCGGCGGTCAAAAGGTCGTGAGAGGACACTTCTTCGAGATATTTACCCACGCCATCGGCTACAGATGGTGAATCCTTGGGCAGACGCGCCACTCACTCCTCCTAGGGCTGAGGGCGGGGCCCCCAACCTGCCGCTTAACTCACCGTAACACCAACTGCCAATTCGAGGCAAACGGTCTTTGACTAAGCGCCGCGATGGGCGAAACTTGGCGCCATGGGGCGATTTCTTCTCTGGTGCGGCCTGTTGTTGTCCGCCTGCTCGGGCCCTTCTCTGCTGGTTGTAGGGGAGGGGGTTTCTCCGGCGCCACCCGTGCCTGAGCTCGAGGTGGTGGTGGTGGATCACAACGGAGATCCGATTGCTGATGCCCGGGTTGATTTTGGCGGTTTTGACCGTAGCGACACCGGCAGCGACGGAAAAGTGACCTCGGAATGGCCCCGCCGGCCGGTCACCATTGAGGCTTCGGCTGCGGGCTTCCATCCCAGCTCGATTGAGGTCCTCGACCTGCCGGCTACCAGGCAGGTTCGGGTTGCTCTCGAGCCCGTTGTGGTCACGGGCACCGTGACCGACCTTTCCGGCAAGGCGGGTTCGTGGGCTGCCGTGTCGCTGGGAGATGCGGTGGCTTCGACTAAGCCAGATGGGTCTTTCGAGCTGGTCCGGGTTCTGCCGGGCGTGATTTCGGTCTCGAAGGCGGCTTTCGAGCCAGCCAGCTTGGAATGGGATGGTACCGAAGGCGCGGTAACCGTGGCGTTGGCGCCCCGCACAGTCAAATCCATCCGCGCCGGGGGATCGGCGGCGGGCGATGAGGAACGGTGGGCCGACCTGTTGCGTCTGGCCGAGGACACCGAGATCAATGCGGTTGTGATCGATACCAAGGACGAGGCCGGGATCGTTTTCTACAACACCCGGGTGGAAACCGCCCATGAGATCGGGGCTGTGAGGGTCAGATATCGGCCGGAAGACCTGCTGGCTGATCTCAAGGA
>JAUXLW010000180.1 GCA_030623545.1 Acidimicrobiia bacterium
CAGCGTCGTCTTCGCCATATCCAACCCGGTGCCGGAGATCACGATCGAAGATGCGGTCGCCGGTGGGGCGGCGGTTGCGGCCGATGGTGCGGTGGTAAACAACGTTCTCGCCTATCCGGGACTTTTCCGAGGAGCTCTTGATGCCGGGGCGTCCAGCATCACTCCGGCGATGAGACGGGCCGCGGCCGGGGCGCTGGCCGATCTGGCACCGGCCGATGGTCTACTGCCCGACCCGCTGGACAAGGAGGTCCACGTGGCGGTGGCAGCTGCGGTTGAGGCCGCGGCCGACCACTAGCGCCGCGGTTTAGAGGTAGTTGCCGCTGCTGGGGCCGTCACCGGCGACGTCGGCAACGGCGGCGGCCTGGGCGGCGGCCCCCTGCGCTTGGCCGGTAGCGGCGGCGGCGATACCCGAGAACAGACCTTCGAGCCAGCCAACAAGCTCGGCCTGAGCGACGCGCAGCTCCGATGGGGATGGCGAATCCGCCAGGAAGGGAACGGCGAGATGCCCCAACTCGCGTTGGAGATCCTCGGACAGCAGGGTGCTGAGCTCGCTTATGGTGTTTTCGTAAATGGCCCGGAAGCGTTCACATCCGGCCTGGTCGCAGGGCGTCTCGCGGGCTTCCGCGAGCATTGCCCGGGCCACGGCAGCCACCCGCATCAGCTTGTCGGGGCTGTGGATGTAGGAGCCTTCGATTTCTTGTACCGGTTGAGCTGTCACGTCTGCCTCCTGCGTGTCATAAATGACAACGGGCCGCGGCACCTTCTCGTTGGGTCATATGTCGCCTAGGCGACATATGAGCTGTTTCCGGCTCGGATCAGCCCACTCCGACGAGCCGGTTGCGCACGATCACCTCGCCGTGCAGCGTTTTGTGGATCGGGCAGCGCTCGGCGATCTCAAACAGTCGTTGGCGCTGGTCGGTGTCGAGTGGCCCTTGCAGATCGATTTCGCGCTCGATCTCGTCGATGGTCCCGTGGTCGGTCTCGCAGTCGGCGCAATCCCGGGCATGCACCTTGCGGTGGGTGAGGCGAACCGTCACCGACTCCAATGGCCAGTCTTTCTTGTCGGCATACATGCGCAGCGTCATGGATGTGCAGCTGCCGAGGGCGGTGAGCAGATAGTCGTAGGGAGTGGGCCCGGTGTTGGTGCCACCCACCGAGGTCGGCTCATCCGCCAGGAGAGGAAACCCGTTGGAGAGGATGTCGGTGCGGAAGCCTTGCTCGGTCCGGACCACCGTCACGCTCTCGGGCGCGTCTACCAAAAAGTCAGGCTGGGAGAGGGCGGTCAGGTCGCCGCTGATGTAGCGGCTGGCCCACGATGCGATCACTTCAGCCACGTACCGGGCGTCGGCCTCGTCCGTGATGAGATGGTCGGCATCATCGAGCGAGACGAAGCTCTTGGGATGGCGGGCATGCTCGAGGATTTCGGCGGCGTTCTCGACACCCACCGTGTTGTCGACCGGAGAGTGAAGCACCAACAGCGGATGTCCCAGCGTCCGGATCGCTTCCTCCAGCCGGACACCCTCGATGTCGTCGAGCATCTGCTTGCGGATGGTGAACGGCCGCCCGGCCAGGTTCACCTCAGCTTCACCTACGAGTTCGATGGTGTGGACATCATCGGCGATGTGGCGTTTGATGTGGGCGGGCGTGGCCGGAGCCGCGATGGTCACGACGGCCCGCACCGAGTCGAGAGCCGCGGTGGCGGCCAGGACCACTGCTCCCCCGAGCGAATGGCCGATCACGACCTCGGGCCCTTCGAATCGATCGGTCAGATATCCGGCCGCCGAAACCAGATCGGCAACGTTGGATGAGAAGTTGGTGTCGGCGAATTCACCTTCGCTGTCCCCGAGCCCGGCAAAGTCGAAGCGAAGCGTCGCGATGCCATGGAGGGCGAGGGTCTCGGTGATCCAGCCGACGGCACGGAGGTTCTTCGTGCAAGTGAAGCAGTGCGCGTAGAGAGCGTAAGCGACTGGATCGCCGGAGAGCGGATAGTCGAGGCGGCCGGCCAGCATCTGGCCCTGGGCGTTGGGGAAGGCGACTTTTTCAAAACGCATGACGGTTGCTCACATTCGGTTCGATTTCATTCGTAGCCTAAAAGCGGCCCGCACCTTGCCCGTTGCTCCTCTCCCACGAAGTGGGGAGGTTGGGAGAGGGTGGTTCCCAACAACGGCACCCTGAGCAGCGAATTGTTGGCAACCGCCCTCCCCTTCCGTCACCGGCTCCGCCGATGCCACCTTCCCCCGTAGGGAAGGAGAACCTCTATGTCCTCCTGGGCGAGGAGGGGGAGCCGTAACTGGTGAGGACAGCTCCCCTTTAATAGGGTTCTTCCGTCACCGACCCAGAGGGCCGGCCCCCCCAGGGAAGGAACTTGGGCCCACTGCGCTGCGAGGACTCCGCTCCCCAGGAGGGGAAGGTGCTGACTGCTGACTGCCGCCTGCTCCGGCGTTAAGCCGTCCACCCCAGGAGCCAGCTGCCCAACTGAACAATCACAACCCAGAGGACGGTGGCCGCGACGGGAACGGCCGGGGTCCAGGCGGGGGAAGTTCTGAACACCATGGTTAGAGGGATCAGCCCGGCGAGCCACAGGGCCCACATCGCGAAGACCCACGGGTAATCCACCACGAGGCCGCTGGCGAGATACAGCACTCCGACGGTCAAATAGAGCACGATCCCGCCAACACCGAGTATTAGAGCGCCGAAGCTTGTCTTCGAATCCAGGAAAACCACGCGTTCCTCTCGACATCCGGAGTCATGATCCCACACTGCGGCGACCTCCCCGGGACACTTAGACTCGCTCGAGTGGACGATAAGGGAGGCTGACATCGCGGCCGGGAGCAACCTTCTGGTGCTAGGCGGAGGATTCGGCGGAGCTGCCTGCGCCCTTGAGGCCGCGGGCCTACTGGGCGGCGAGCATCAGGTCACCCTGGTCGATCGGCAGCGAGTCTCATACCTGTGCGGTGCCAATCCCTTTCTGATCGTGGGGGAGCGGGAGCCGCAAACGATGAGCCGTTCGCTCGAGGACCTTCCCGTCAACGGCGTCCGTTTTTCCGCGGCGGAAGTCGAGTCGATCGACCTCAACGACAAAGTCGTGCACACGTCGGCCGGTGTTGAGCCGTACGACTATCTGGTGGTGGCCCTGGGCGCCGGGTACGACTGGGAGCGAGTGCCGGGCTCCAAGGACGCCTATTCGTTCTACAACCACGAGTCAGCCCTCCGGCTGCAAGACCGGCTGGCGTCCTTCGAGGGCGGTTCGGTGGTAATAGGGGTGGCAGGTTCCCCCATCAAGTGTCCTCCGGCGCCGTTCGAGACCGCGATGGTGATCGAGTGGGCTCTGCAACGGCGAGGGATCGAGGCCGATGTCCACGTCGCCATTCCCGAGCCGGCCCCTTTGAAGGTGGCAGGGCCGGAGGCAAGTGATCGCCTACGTGCCATCTTCGAGAATCGGGGGATCATGCTTCACACCGGCGCCGGGGTGGCAGCCGTCGACGGATCGACGATGGTACTGGGGGACGGGACCGAGTTGGCAGCCACGATTCCGATCACTGTTCCAGTCCACCGGATGCCCGCAGTGGTGGTGGATGCGGGACTTGCTGGTGATAAGCCGTGGGTGCCGGTGGACCGGGCCACTCTGGAGACGTCTCATTCCGATGTGTTTGCTGTTGGTGACGTCAACGTGATCCCGGTGGGGGAGATGGCAGTTCCCAAGGCCGGAGTTTTTGCAGCCGGGGAGGGCAGGACCGTTGCCAGGGTGATTGCCTCCCGCGTCCTTGGTACCAGGCCGCCGGCCCCTTACGACGGTGTGGGGCATTGTCTCGTCGCGTTTTCAGGGACTGAATCGGCATCGGTGGGCGGTGCCTTCGTCGCCGATGGCGGCCCGGCGGTAGCCCTCGGAGAACCTACGCCGGGAGGCCTTGCCGACAAGGAGGACTTCGAAGCCCGCTGGCGAGCCTTCACAATCTGATCTCGTTGCGCCGAGCGATTGCAGGGGAACCTGCCCCCGTAATTGTCCGTACTGCTAGACAATGTAACCTGCATGCGTTTTTCCAGATCTCAGGA
>JAUXLW010000151.1 GCA_030623545.1 Acidimicrobiia bacterium
ACGTTGAAGCGTATCGAGGATGACACCGAACGCGACTTCTGGATGACGTCCAGCGAGGCTAAGGATTACGGCGTGATTGACGAAGTTCTGATGCCGAGGCGGCTTGCTGCCGTCGGGGGATAAGTGGTGCTCCATTACACAACATTTACCGACTTCAGGACGGCCAGGACCGCCGCCGGCTGCGTCCTCGTCCTCGACGCACGCCCGGTGCGCCTTCGTCCTGCGTCCTTGCCGGCGATGTCCCTGACTCGCCCTGAAGACCGCCAACGCTGTATGAAGGAGCACTAACTAGTGGCAAAATTCAGCGACGGATCCGAGCTGCTCAAGTGCAGTTTTTGCGGTAAGTCCCAGAAGCAGGTCAAGAAGTTGATCGCCGGCCCCGGGGTCTACATTTGCGATGAGTGCATCGACCTGTGTAACGAGATCATCGAGGAAGAGCTTGGCACGAGCGAAGAAGTGGTTCCGGCCGAGCTGCCCAAGCCCAAGCAGATCTTTGAGTTCCTCGACGACTATGTCATAGGTCAAGATCAGGCCAAGAAGATTCTCTCGGTCGCCGTCTACAACCACTACAAGCGTGTTAACGCCGGCCTGGCCGAGACCGATGGCGTCGAGCTCCAAAAGTCCAACATCCTCATGATCGGGCCAACCGGCTGCGGCAAGACCCTGCTGGCTCAGACTCTGGCCCGTCTCCTCGACGTTCCGTTCGCCATCGCCGATGCCACCGCCCTCACCGAAGCGGGCTACGTCGGTGAGGACGTGGAGAACATCCTTCTCAAGCTCCTCCAGGCCGCCGACTTCGACGTCAGCCGGGCTGAGACCGGGATCATCTACATAGACGAAATCGACAAGGTGGCGCGCAAAGCCGAGAATCCGTCGATCACCCGGGACGTCTCCGGAGAAGGGGTGCAACAAGCCCTGCTCAAGATCATCGAAGGGACCGTGGCGTCGGTGCCGCCCCAGGGTGGCCGCAAACATCCCCATCAGGAGTTCATTCAGATCGACACCTCCAACATGCTTTTCATATGCGGTGGTGCCTTCGCCGGGCTCGAGCAGGTGATTGAGAGTCGAATTGGCAAACAGGGGATTGGTTTTGCCGCCGAAATCCGGAGCCGCGGCGAGGCTCGCGTCGACGACGTGTTCTCTCACGTGCTTCCCGAAGACCTGATGAAATTCGGGCTAATCCCCGAGTTCGTTGGTCGCCTGCCGGTTGTGGCCACTGTCGACGATCTCGATCGTGACTCGCTCATCAGCATTCTCAAAAAGCCCAAGAACGCCCTGGTGCGCCAGTACGCCAAGTTTTTTGAGATGGACGGAGCGGAGCTGGTCTTCAACGACGAAGCACTGGAAGCCATTGCCGACCAGGCTTTGTTGCGGGGAACCGGAGCAAGGGGCTTGCGGGCCATCATGGAGGAAGTGCTCCTCAACACCATGTACGACCTGCCTTCGCGCGACGATATCGGCCGGGTGCTCATCGACGGCGATGTCGTGGCCGAGCGGGTCAACCCCACCCTCGTCCCGGTGAAGGATCTTGAAGACGACACCCCCGGCGAGCCTCGCGAACGCAGCGCGTAAAGGCAGCAGTCGACTGCCGACTGCCGGTAAGTCACTTGAGCCACCTTATTGCGTCGCCGCCTTCATCGGTTGACGCCCACTCTAAGTGGTCGTAGATTGTTAGTACAAGGTTTGGATGCGGGAACCACCTCGACTCTGAAGCGGGCGACAGAAACACTCCCCGAAGCACCGGGGAGTGTTTCGCGTTCGGATCGCGAAGCTGAGAGCCGGCGGTCGTCGCTCTCTATCATCACAGAATGAACCCGACTTACGACCCGGCCACGGTTGAGGCCAAGTGGTACGAGATTTGGGAGAGCTCCGGCGTCTTCGCTCCAGAGCACAACCCGGATGGCGAGCCCTTCTGCATCGTTCTGCCGCCGCCCAACGTCACCGGTGTGCTGCACATGGGCCATGCGCTCGACCACACCATCCCCGACGTGATCGTTCGCCGCAAGCGAATGCAGGGATATCGCACCCTCTGGCTCCCCGGGACCGACCATGCCGGGATCGCGACCCAGAATGTCGTTGAGCGCCAATTGGAGGACGAAGGGCTCGACCGTCACGATCTCGGGCGCGAGGCGTTTATTGAGCAGGTGTGGCAGTGGAAGGCCCGGTCGGGCAACACCATAAGCCAACAGATGCGCAAGCTTGGCAACTCGGTGGACTGGGGGCGGGAGCGCTTCACCATGGATGAACACTCCTCCCGTGCCGTGAAGGAAGTCTTTGTACGCCTCTACCAGAAAGGACTCATCTATCGCGGCAACCGCATCATCAACTGGTGCCCGCAAGACCACACCGCTTTATCTGACATCGAGGTCGAGTACGAAGACACCGATGGTGAGCTGGTCTTCATCAACTATCCGTTCACCGACGGCTCCGGCCACATCACGGTTGCCACCACGAGGGCTGAGACCATGTTGGGCGACACCGGGGTCGCAGTGCATCCAGATGATGACCGGTACCGGGACGCTGTCGGGAAGACGGTGCTCCTTCCCTTGATGGAGCGCGAGATCCCCGTTGTGACCGATACCGCGGTGGACCCGGATTTCGGCACCGGTGCAGTGAAAGTCACTCCGGCGCACGACGCCAACGACTTTGAGATCGGCCGGCGAGCCGGTCTGGAAACGGTCAACATTTTCACCATTGAGGCCACGGTCAACGACAACGGCGGGCGCTTTGCCGGCCTTGATCGCCTGGAGGCCCGGGAGGCCGTCAAGCAAGCGTTGAGCGAAGAAGGGTTCATCGACCACGTCGAGGAGCGCCAACATTCGGTCGGCCACTGCTATCGCTGCCACACGGTGGTCGAGCCCTACCTGTCGCTGCAATGGTTCGTCAAGGTTGGCCCACTGGTAACGCCCGCTATCGCGGCCGTGAAGGACGGGCGCACTCGGTTCATTCCGACTCGTTGGGAGAACAGCTACTTCGAATGGATGGAGAATCTGCGCGACTGGTGCATCAGCCGGCAAATCTGGTGGGGCCACCGAATTCCGGCCTGGTATTGCGATGACTGCGGCGAGGTGACAGTCGCCCGCGACGTGCCCACCCAATGCTCGTCGTGTAAAGGGCACAACATCCGGCAGGACGAGGATGTGCTCGATACCTGGTTCTCATCTGCGCTGTGGCCGTTCAGCACCCTGGGTTGGCCGGACGAGACCGAGGATTTGGCGACGTTCTTCCCGAACACTGTGATGGTCACAGGTTTCGACATCATTTACTTTTGGGTGGCCAGGATGATGAAGATGGGCCTCGAATTCATGGACGACGTCCCGTTCTTCGACGTCGTCATCCATGGGCTGGTGCGTGCCGGGGACGGGCGCAAGATGTCCAAATCGCTCGGCAATGCCATCGATCCGCTCGACATCATCGAGTCACACGGTGCCGATCCTTTGCGGCTGGCCGTCATCCAGGCGGCAGCCCCCGGCCAGGACGTCCCGTTTGACCTCGAGTGGGTGGAGGGCACTCGCAAGTTCGGGAACAAGATTTGGAATGCGACCCGGTTTGTGCTCGGCCATTTGGAGAGTCACAGCGTCCCGGCCAGTGGTGGCTACCCCGCGGAGCCGGGCCCGGAGGCGGCGTGGATACTGTCCCGGCTCGGTGAGGTGCAAGGCCGGTTCGATGAGCTGCTCGATGAATATCGATTCAGCGATGCCTACGGCCTCTTGTACAACTTCGCCTGGTCGGAGGTCTTCGACTGGTATATCGAGCTGTCCAAGGCGGCCCTGGCCGACCCGGCCGTTGCCGATCAGACCAGGCAAACTCTCGGAGTTGTGCTGCGCGACCTCCTCAAGCTCTTCCATCCCGCCATACCCTTTCTCACGGAGGAGTTGTGGTCGGAGTTGGTGGGGGAGGGCTTGCTGGCCGGAGCCGGGTGGCCCGAGGTGCCGACCGTTGCCGGGCCTTCTTCGATGTCGGTGTTTCAGGATCTAGTGAGCAGTGTCCGCCAGTTCCGTTCGTCCCACCAGCTATCACCCCGCCGGCTCCTGGAAATGACCCTGGTCGATCCGGAAGGTGTTGCCGAGCCATGGTGGAACGGGCAGTTGCAATCGTTGGCTGCCGTGACGGTAACCATCGGCATTGCCCCGAAGGACGATGGATATACGAGAGTGGTCGCCGGGCCCGTCCAGGGGTTCCTCTCGCTCGAAGGCGTCGTCGACATCGGCGCCGAACGGGCGCGGATCCAAAAAGCCCTGGCCGCCACCCAGGCCGACCTGCAGCAAGCCGAGAAGAAGCTCGCCAACTCCGATTTCCGCGATAAAGCTCCGCCTGACGTCGTCGCTAAGGAAGAGGCGAAAGCGGCCGAGGCCCGGGCAATGGTCGAAAAGCTCCAGCCGCAACTCGATGCGCTAGGTGGCAAGTGACCTACGACGAAGCTGTCGCCTATCTAGATCAACATGCCGGCAGAGGCGTTCGGCCGGGCCTCGAACGGATAGAGGGCGTTCTCGAAGCTATGGGCAACCCGCAGAGGAA
>JAUXLW010000013.1 GCA_030623545.1 Acidimicrobiia bacterium
GGGCGGCTGTGGAATTCCGACGCCGGCGCCGGCACCTTTGGAGCCGCGCTCGCCGTACCGCTCGCCATTATGGTGACCAACCCCGTACTCGAAGCGGCTCTGGTGGGCGTTGTGATCGTACTGGGGCTCTGGGCCGCAAAGCCGTTCGCTCGAGGAGACCCGGGCTGGATCGTGATCGACGAGACCGCGGGTGCCTGGCTGGCGATAATCGGGCTCGGCGGGTGGCCGCTGGCGATCGGATGGCTGGTTGCCCGCTTGGCCGACATAACCAAGTTCCCACCAGGAGTGGGGGCGGCCGAGCGGCTTCCCGGCTCGCGAGGAGTGATGGCCGACGACCTCGTTGCCGGCCTTTACGGCCTGGCGGCGGGCTGGCTCGTGACTGCATTCTGAGGTCGCGAAAAAGAAGCTAAATCGGATGATCTCCCTTGAGGAGCGGTGCTATCGTCAGCTTTGGAGAAGGAATGAGGGGAAGAATCTGCGATGCGTAAATGGTCCATGGCCACGACACTCGTGCTTGTGGCGTTTTTCGCGATTCCAGCTGCTGCCGGCGCTGATGGCGGAGGTGCTGACAGTGGAGCGGCCGCTCCCACCGCACCGCAATGCCCCACGCAATCGAGTACAGGCGTAACCGTTGTCAGTATCAGCACGGAGCTGATGCTGGCGTGGGACTCGGCAAAGGCCAGCGCCGGGCCCGTGCCCGTGTCGTTGGCGCCCGGCAGCTACGAAGTATCGGTGTACTCCTGGGACGCCCACAGCACCAAGACTCATCAGGCACAAACCAAGGAACAGTGGTACCTGGAGTTATGGGGCGCCGGAACTACCCCGGTAATGGTCTCGGCGGCCACGCCTGACCTTCCGGAGGACGTGGACCTGGCCGGCTACCACATGGGCACCTTGACAATCACTCAACCCGTAACGGCGGTGAGGGCGGTGCATGCCGCCTTTCCGGACGAGTTCGAGCCACACTCGGTGGCCCCGCTGTGCGCCGTATTCACCGCGACTGCCACCAGCGGATCCGAGGGTGGGGGGGACACCGGCGGGGAAGGCGACACCAACGGAACCACAGGCGGAAGCACCGGCGGCGACACCAACGGAACCACTGGTGGAACTACGGGCGGCAGCGACGATGTTGCCGTGCTCGGTGACAGCGCCAGCCAGTCGCTTCAGCAGCTTCCCCTCACGGGGATAGCACTCGAGGCCGGCTTTGCTGCACTACTGGCACTGCTGGGGGGAATCCTCCTTCTCAAGAGGTCACAGTCGTGGCAATCTCGTCTCGAGCGTCGCAATGCCCGAGTATGGCGCCGTCCGGTCCGTTAATAGACTGAGACTGACGGCACTAGAGGAGGATCATGGACCCTTGGGCTCCCAAACTCATCATGGTGGCGATCGACGGATCTGATCAGAGCATGCGGGCCGCCAATGTGGGCGCAGCCATCGCCCGCCAAAGCGGCGCGAAGCTCCATCTCGTCACAGTCGTTCGCCCTCCCGAAGGCTGGTGGGGAATAGTCGGGTCTCCGCCCCCGGCCGAAACACTCGGCAATGCCCTCAGCGACGCCCAGCGAGCAGTCATCGAAAAGACGATCGAGGCTCTCGACCTCTCGGACATTGACTATGAGACCTTCGAAGAAGTCGGAGACCCTGCCAACCAGCTGGCGGCATCCGCCGAGTCTCATAATGTCGACCTGCTCGTTATCGGCCAGCGAGGAGCCGGAGTCGTAGAACGCCTCATGGTGGGCTCCGTAGCCGATCGGCTGGTCCACATCTCGCGCACCCCCATCATGGTCATCCCCTAACCGATGAAGATCCTTCTCGCGGACAGCTTCCCGGCTGAGTACGTGGATGAGCTGATCGGTAAGGGCCACAAGGTTGAGTATCGGCCTGACATCAGGGCCGCCGACCTGGCCCGGGAAATCGGCACATCCGACATCCTGGTCGTCCGCTCAACGGAGATCACCGAATCGGATCTCGAGTCAGCATCCGACTTATCCCTCGTGATCCGGGCCGGAGCCGGCACCAACACTATCGACACGCAGGCGGCCGCGAATCGCGGGATCTTCGTTGCCAGCGTCCCCGGCCGGAACGCCATAGCCGTCGCCGAATTGACAATGGGCCTGATCCTGGCAGTCGACCGGCGCATCCCCGACAACGTCTCCGAGCTCCGAGCCGGGGTCTGGAATAAGAAAGACTTCTCCGAAGCGAAGGGCCTTCACGGCCGGAACCTGGGAATTGTGGGCCTGGGATCCATCGGCCTCCTGGTGGCAGCCCGGGCAGCAGCTTTTGGGCTCCAGGTGCACGGGCTTGCCAAGAAGCGATCGGAAGCAATAGCAGAGCGCGTAGCCGAACTCGACATCGAACTTCACGACGACCTCATACAACTAGCCGGGGCAGTTGAGATCATCAGCTTTCATCTCCCCGCCTCCCCCGATACCGAGCACATCATCAATGAGCAACTGCTGAACGCGCTCAAACCGGGAACAACCCTCATCAACACCTCCCGGTCCGACCTTGTCGACGAAGCCGCCCTGCTGACGGCTCTGGACGAGAATGACTTGTGGGCCGGCTTCGACGTTTACGAAGACGAGCCCAAGAGTGGTGAGGAAATACACTCGGCTCTGGCGAAACATCCGCGGTTCTACGGCACTCACCACATCGGTGCCTCAACGACGCAGGCGCAGGAAGCGGTGGCGGCCGGTGTTGTCCAGATCATCGACGAGTACGTCGCGGGGAACATCATCAACACGGTGAACCTCGAGCTGCAGGTGCTCGGCACCAAAACTCTTTCCATCCGTCACTTGAACCGCGTCGGCGTGCTGGCGGCAGTGCTCTCAATCGTGCGGGACGCAGGCCACAACGTTCGGCAGATGACCAATCACATCTTCCAGGGGGCAGAAGCAGCTATCGCCATTCTTCAGATCGAGGGGGAAATAACTCCTGAGACGATCGCCCAACTCGAGAATACAGAGACCGTTATTCACGTGCTCATAAGCACATGAGGGCGATCAACTTCAGTGCGGGTCCGTGCACCCTTCCCCTCGACGTGCTGGAGGAAGCGCAAGATGAGCTGGTGGACTACCGGGGTCGGGGGATGTCCCTGCTCGAAATGAGCCATCGATCCCCCGAATATGAGGCGGTCCATAACGAGGCCCTCGATCTTTCGCGCGAGATCTTCGGTGCACCCGACGAATTCGCCATCTTGTTCCTCCAGGGAGGCGCCTCGCTTCAGTTCGGTATGGTGCCCCTCAACTTGCTGGGGCCCGGCCAACAAGCCGGCTATCTCGCTTCCGGGGCATGGGGCACCAAGGCGTTGGAGGACGCGGGGCACCACGGTAAGGCTTACGCGGCCTGGGACGGCGCCGATTCCGGCTACACCACCATGCCCGGCCCCGAAGACATCGAGATCCGGGACAACACCCGATACTTGCACGTCACTAGCAACGAGACTATCCACGGCACCCGGCTGAGCGAGTGGCCCAACGAAGCCCGGCTCGTCGCAGATATGTCTTCGGATTACATGTCGCGGGCCATTCCCTGGGACCGGTTCGATTTGGTCTATGGAGGAGCCCAGAAGAATCTCGGCCCCGCCGGGCTCACCATCGTCTTCGTACGCCACTCCGTGCTGGAAGAAACCAACCGGGACCTGGCGTCTTACCTGCGTTATGACATACACGCTGCAAAGAACTCCTTGTACAACACGCCCCCGGTCTTTGCCATCTACATGACGGGAAAGACGCTGAAATGGATCCAGCGCCAGGGCGGCCTGGCAGCCATCGAGAAAGCAGCCCAGGCCAGGTCGGACCTCATTTATGACGTAATCGACGGAAGCGACGGTTATTACCGAGGGCCGGTCCAACCCGGGTCCCGGTCCCATATGAACGTGGTGTTTCGGCTCCCATCCGAAGAGGACGAAGCCAGGTTCTTGGGGGAGGCCGTCGCCAGAAACATGTTGAATCTGCGAGGTCACCGATCGGTCGGTGGCCTGAGGGCCAGCCTCTACAACGCGATGCCGATGGAAGGCGTAGAGGCTCTGGCTTCTTTCATGAGCACATTCAGGTGATCCGGCCTCTCACCGGGTACGTGGTAAGCCCCGATGCTGCTCCCCGCGTAGCAGCACCGGTCGTCGAAGACATGTCGGAAGACGAGCGGCGGGCGATAGTCGAAGCCAACCCCGAGTCCAGTGTCGAACTGCTATACGAGGCTCCCGTCACCCGTGACACCGCCCGTCACTACCTGGCTCGGGTCACGAGTGACGGAACCTTTCAACCAACGTCTGATTACTGGCTGTACCGCGTGAGCAAAGCCGGCCATCAGCAGGTCGGCATCGTCGCCGAGATAGAGGTGGCTTCATACGGCAAGGGGCGCCTGCGTCCGCACGAGAACACGAGGCACGAAGTAGCCGAAGCGGTGGCCGATGCCCACCAGGAGATTGGAGCAACGACTCACCCGATTTCTTTGACGTACCGCCACGATGACCCTATCGACGAGTTGGTCGCCGAAGTCGTTTCGAGCCCTCCGGCTCTGGACCTCTCCACGCCAGATGGACGCCGTCAGGAAGCCTGGCCGTACCCCGACTCAGAGGCTCTATCCGCCGCTCTGGCCAACATCGACGTTCTCTACATCGCAGATGGTCACCATCGCACTGCCGGCAAGGCCGTCCTCGCCGAGCGACTCTCGGCCGGCCCCGACCAACCGGCGGGTCGCCTCCTGGCGGTACTCTTTCCCGACAACCAGATGCAGATCCTCGGGTATCACAGGTATCTGCACATGCCGGACAAGTCACCAGAGGCAGTATCGGAAGCTCTGTCGCGACAATTCGATGTCAGACCCATATCTCTGGCCCGGACCGGATCCGTCAAGCAGGGCGACCTTTGTTTTTTTGCCGGCGGCGAGTGGCACGAGCTCACCTTCCGGCCTGAGGAGCATCTCGGCCCTGCGGCTGCTCTCGACGCTTCCATGCTGCAGAGCCAGGTGCTGGGACCAATCTGCGACGTAGTGGACCCCCGCACCGACCCCAGGCTGAACTACCTGCCCGGAATAGTCGACCTTTCTGAGCTCGCCGAGACCTGTCGGGACCAGCAAGCCGTTGGCTTCGTGACAAGGCCGCCGACCATCGCCGACGTTATGACCGTCGCCGATTCGGGGAATGTCATGCCCCCCAAATCCACATGGTTCAGCCCCAAGGTAGGTGCCGGCATCTTTCTGCGCAGAGTGATTTAGCTACAACTGGCGAAATCTCGACAGGCGATTGCCCGCTCGAGCCTGTCGATGGACTCGATGAGCATGCGCTCGAGCTGGGGCACACCCGAAACTGCGGCCAGCGTCTCCTGAGCCAGGTTGAGTGCCTCGACATCCACCCGGTGCCCCGGCATCAAGCCCAGGAAGTAGGACGAGGCGGCCTCATGGTCCCGAGTTGCGAAGGCTTCTTCGAGGCTCGAGAAGTATCGCGAAACGTAGGGCTCCAACAAAGCTCGCTGCCCGGGCCATTGGAACCCGGCCATGGCCGCGTTGTCAAGATAAAGCGAGCCGTAACCGTCGCCGTGAATCCGGATCCAGGCCTCTTCTTTCGCCTCCGGGTCCGGGTGAGCCACATCGATCGTGATCATCGCCCGCTGACCCCGGTCGCTGGGATCGCGCTCGAACTCCCGGGCGGCCCGCTCCGGAGCATCCTCGAACCCGGCCGCCGCCCAACGCACGGCCAGCGCCCACCTCATGTCCTGATCGATGGCCACCGCGTCGCCGCCGTCACCGTCCACCAGTGCCGCCACCCTGACCAGATCGTCCCTGGACTCGACCGCCCGCAACAAGGCGCGCAACCAGAGCACCCGACCATCCGCCGAGGGCCCGTCGGTGGCAGCGTCAAGGGCGGTGGTGACAAAACTCGACCCGACCGCGAGGCGTGAGTCCTCCGGCACATATCGCCTGATCGCCGAGGTGGCCGTGTCGGTTGCCAGCTTGAGAATTTGCAGGCTGGCTTCTGATGGCAGCTTCTCCTCAACAAGGCCGAGGTAATCAAGGGAGGAGAAATGGTGGTCACGCACCATGTCCCACAAGGTGGCCCACAACAGTTGACGGAAGAGGTCGTCGTCTATCTCGTCCAGGCGGTGTCGAGCAAAGTCAAGCGAGGTGGCGTCAAGCTTGATCTTGGCGAAGGTCAAGTCACGGAAGTTGGGAAACACCAATAGCGGTTCTGGCTTCCCGATGACGTTGGGTACCTCGGTAGCAGCACCGTCGATCCGCACAGGGTGGGCTGCAACCTCGATGCCGTTATGGTCGTCAGTGACGAGGGCAACCTCAACGGAGTGGGGTCGCATCGTGGGGTAATCAGCCGGTGCCGTCTGAATGATTTGCATTGAGGCAACCCTTCCGGAGTCAGCCTCCCACTCAGCCGCCAGCGTGTTGAGGCTGGGGGCCTCCAGCCAGGCGCGTGACCAGTCGTCAAGCTCCATTCCCGACCCGTGCTGGACCGCGGCTAGAAAATCTCGAAGGGTGGCGTTGCCGAAAGCGTGCTCGGCGAAGTATGCCTTCATGCCCTTCCGCACGGCTTCCTCCCCCACCGAGGCGACAAGCTGCCGCAAGGCGGCGGATCCTTTCCCGTAGGTGATGCCATCGAAGTTGAGAAAGGTTTCGTCGGTCGAGGGGACGTCGTCTGCGATGCGATGGGTGGTGGGGAGCTGATCCTGAGTGTACGCCCAGCGCTTCATGTCGGCCTGAAAATGCAACCAGGAGCTAGGAAACTGCCCGAGCTGCTCGAGAGCCTGAAACGACATGAAGGTGGCGAAGCTCTCGTTGAGCCACAGGTCGCTAAACCATTCCATAGTGACCAGATTGCCGAACCATTGGTGAGCCATCTCGTGGAGCAGTGTCTCCGCTCGCCGCAGGCGTTGATTCTCGGTGGGAGGGTCACGAAAGATGTAGCCCTCGTTGAACGTAACGTTCCCGATGTTTTCCATGGCCCCGGCGTTGAACTCGGGGACAAAGATCTGGTCGTACTTGGTGAAGGGGTACGGGTGGCCGAAGAATTCCTCGAAGTAGTCGAGCCCCCACTTCGTCAGCTCGAACAACTCGTCGGGATCCAGGTGTTCCATGAGCGAGGCCCGGCAATACAGCCCGAGGGCCATTCCGTTGTGCTCAGACTCGACCGATTGGTAGGGCCCGGCCACCAACGAAACCAGATAGGTGCTGATGGGAACTGTTTCCTCAAATAGGCGGCGTACCCGCCCATCCGATTCTTCTTCGCTCGATACCACCCGCGATCCCGTCAGGATCTGCCACCCGGCCGGGGAAGTCGTCGACATCTCGAAGGTCGCTTTCAGGTCCGGTTGATCAAAACTCGGAAACATCCGATGGGCACCGAAAGGCTCAAACTGTGTGTACAGATACTCGGCCTCGTCCACAGGGTCGACGAATTGGTGGAGCCCTTCGCCGGTGTGGTTGTAAGAATTGACATACCGAACCCGAACCGCATTCTCGGGAGCCAGGAGCTCGGCCGGCAGCACGAGGCGGTTGTCATGCCACTCCGGCTCTAGTTCCTGGTCGTTGATTTCGAAGAGATCGATCGAGGTCCCTGTGAAGTCGAGGAACGTGGCCACCATGCCCTGGCGCCGGAAGCGTATGGTGCATTCCCCGCGGTAAGTCTTGGCGTTGGCCTCGATGTCGAGATGCATCACGTAATGGACATCTGAGATTGTCGCAGCCCGCTCCCGGGCTTCGACATGTGTTAAACGGTCCGGTTGGAGAGCAACGTCCATCTACCTTCTCTTCTACCTACACGTCACTGCGGAAATGTAGCCGGTCAGCCCGCCCGCTCGTTGATGATCCTGGTCACGGCCGCCGGGTCGGCCTTGCCGCCGGTTGATCTCATCACCTGGCCGATCAGAAATCCCATGACCTTGTGGTCGCCGGATTTGAGTTTCTCGAAAGCGTCGCTGTTTGCCGCCAGGACCGCATCGACGGCGGGCTCCAGAGAAGCCGAGTCGGACACCTGGATCAGATCGCGACTCTCGGCGACCTCGGCCGGCCGGCCCTCACCGGAGAGAACGCCCCCCAGAACGTCCTTGGCGGCAGTGGCAGACAAATCGCCGGCCCCCACCATCGCCTCCAGCTCTGCCAGCGCGGCGCCGTCGAGATGGCTGTCCGGCAGCAGCAGAGACTCCTTACGGAGCCAGGCCGTCACCTCGCCTGTCAACCAGTTGGCCACAGTCCTGGCGTCGGCTCCGGCCCCGACCGCGTCCTCGAAAACGCGGCCAAGATCAACTTCGCGACTGAGTAGTCCGGCGGTGGTGGGCTCCAACCCCTGCGCCCGGTAACGCTCTCGTGCCTGGGCCGGCAACTCGGGCAAACCGGAAGCCACCTCCGAACGCCAGGCCTCATCGACCGCGATCGGCACCAGATCGGGCTCGGGAAAATACCGGTAGTCGAACGCCTCCTCCTTGGAGCGCATCGCCGCAGTCGTGCCGTCCTCCTCATTCCAGTGACGCGTTTCCTGCACGACCTCCTCGCCTGCTTCGAGGACAGCCGCCTGTCGCTTGATTTCGTACTCGAGCGCTCGCTGGACAGAGCGGAGCGAGTTCATGTTCTTGACCTCGACTTTGGTACCGAATGTGGAAGCGCCTTCGGGGCGAAGCGAAATGTTGGCGTCAAACCGCATGCTCCCTTCCTCGAGCTTGACGTCAGACACGCCAAGGCGTTTCACCACGCCCCGCACCTCCTCGGCATAGGCCCGGGCCTGGACGGCTGATCGAAGGTCGGGCTCGGAAACAATCTCCATCAGCGGCACGCCGGCGCGATTGAAATCGAGCAATGTCTGACTTCCGGCGCCGATCCGACCGCCGGCTCCCAGATGGGTGCTCTTGCCCGTGTCTTCCTCCATATGGACGCGCGTAATCCCGACACGGGCCGATCCTTCGTCGGTCTCAATGTCGATGTACCCGTCGATGCACAGCGGCAAGTCGTACTGAGAGATCTGATAGTTCTTGGGCATGTCGGGATAGAAGTAGTTCTTGCGGCTGAACACCGAGTGGGGGGCTATCTCGCACTGGAGACCCAGCCCGATCTTCATGGCGTACTCCACCGCCGTGTGGTTCACCACCGGCAACGCCCCGGGGAGGCCCAGACAGACGGGACATACGTTGGTGTTAGGCGGGGCTCCGAATTCGACCGGGCAACCGCAGAACATCTTGGAAGCGGTAGTCAGCTCCACGTGGGTTTCGATGCCAATCACCGGTTCGAACTTCATATGTCGGCTCGGGAGTTCGCCAAAGCCGGCCGCTCGCTGAATCCGGCGATCCGCTCCACCTCGGCCGCCACCTGAAAGAGCACTTCTTCCCCCAGGGCCGGAGCCATCACCTGGAAGCCGATTGGTAATCCGGCGTCGTCGAGGCCAACGGGCACCGAGATGCCAGGGTGACCCGACAGGTTGCTGGGGATAGTGCAGACGTCAGACATGTACATAGCCAGCGGGTCCGTCGCCCTGGCGCCTACCTCGAACGCGGTCGTCGGACTCGTCGGCGAGACCAGCACATCCACCTGGCCGTAGGCAGAGTCGAAATCGTTGAGGATGAGCGTCCTGACCCGCTGAGCCTGCCCGTAGAAGGCGTCGTAGTAACCGGCCGACAGGGCATAAGTGCCGAGGAGTATGCGTCGCGTCACCTCGGGCCCAAAACCCTCGGCCCGGGTGTTGGCCATCATTTCCTCAACCGTGTCTCCGTCGCGGCGCAGCCCGTACCTGACGCCATCGAACCGCGCCAGGTTGGCCGAGCATTCGGCGGGAGCGATGAGGTAGTAGGCCGAGAGCGCATACTCGAAGGAGGGAAGAGAGACCTCGGTCACTTTGGCTCCTTCCCCTTCGAGACTGGTGACCATCCGCGCTACGGCCGCCTGCACCTGAGGATCGATTCCCTCCCCACTCAATTCAGACACAACTCCGATACGCAAACCGGCGACACCCCGCTCCAGGCCGGCCCGAAAATCTGGCACCGCCCCCGGGTGGCTGGTCGAGTCCGCAGGGTCATACCCGGCAAGGGCCTCGAGCACGGTCACCGAGTCTGTCACTGTTCTGGTCAACGGACCGATCTGATCGAGCGACGAAGCAAAGGCTATGAGCCCATATCGGCTCACCAGGCCGTATGTCGGCTTCATGCCGACTATGCCGCACAGGGACGCCGGCTGGCGGATTGAGCCGCCGGTGTCACTGCCGAGAGCTGCCAAAGCCGAGCCGACGGCAACGGCAGCTGCCGACCCACCCGAGCTTCCACCCGGTACCCGCTCCGGATTCCACGGATTACGGCTCGTGCCATAAGCCGAGTTCTCCGTAGAGGACCCCATGGCGAATTCATCGAGATTGGTTTTGCCAACGATGACCGACCCGGCCTCTCGAAGCCGGCCGACCACGGTGGCATCGTACGGTGGAAGGTATCCGGCCAGGATCTTCGAAGAACAGGTTGTCTCGAGGCCCCGGGTAACAAGATTGTCCTTGAGAGCCACGGGGATGCCCGTCAGTTTCGACACTGCGGCACCTTTCCCCAGGGCGCTGTCGGCGGCAACCGCGGCCCTGGCTGCTCCCGGCCGATCGATATTGAGGTAGGCATGAAGCTGCGCCTCAGTCATGGTGGCACGGCGATGCACCGCCTCCAGCAGCTCGACGGCAGTCATCTCTCCCCCCTGGAGCCCCGAAGTCGCTTCGCTGAGCGTCAGATCGGCAAGGTCGGTCATGGCTCCTCGAGGATGGGCGGAACCCGGAAGTAGTTACCGTCACGATCCGGGGCCTGGGCGAGCACCTCTTCAGTGTCAAGGCACTCGGTGACAACGTCCTCACGAAACGCGTTGGTGCGCCGGAGCGGGTGAGAGGTGGGCTCTACTCCCTCGGTGGGAAGCGCTTGCACCAGTGCGGCGTGCTCCAGCACAACCTCACACTGGGCTCGGTAGAGATCAAGCTCTTCATCACTCAACGCCAGCCTGGCGAGTCGAGCCACTTTGGCGATATCGATGTCAATGGGCATCGAGGCGGAACATTAGTAGCGGGACCGGCGGAGCCTTCAGCCGGTGATTAGGAATTGACGCAGGGACTCGAAGGCCACGTCGAGATTGGCAACGGGTACCGACTCGTCGACGGTGTGAGCCAAATCGGCCTCGCCGGGGCCATAGTTAATGGCCGGCACATCCCGGGCCGAGAGGCGGGCCACGTCGGTCCAACCTTGTTTGGGTCGCCGCGGCGCGCCGGTGAGGGCTTCCAAGCGCTCGATGTGGGCGTTGCCCTCCTCCACCCTTCCGCCGGGGGCGGTATCCACGATTTCGAACTCGTCGGCTCCTTCGAGGTGCTCGGCGAAACGCAGACTGGCGTCCTCCATCGTCTTGTCGGGAGCGAACCGATAGTTGACATTGCACTCGAAGCGGGCCGGAACAATGTTGTTCGCGACTCCACCATGCGCCTGCGTGACCGTCACCACCTCCCGAAACTCGAGGCCTCCAACCTGCACGACCTCCGGGGATTTCTCGGCCATTTCGGCGAGCCATGCGCCTGCTCGGGTAACCGCATTTTCGCCGAGCCAGGGCCGGGCGCTGTGAGCAGCAACGCCGTTGAAAACAACGCTTGCGTTCATCACTCCCTGGCACCCTAACTCGAGGCTGAGGTCGGTCGGCTCGAGGACCACCGCCAACTCGCTCTCTTCAAGCCATTTGACCTCGTCGAGCACGGCTTCGAGCTCGTTTTCGTCATGCGGTCCCTCTTCCGCTGCGTAGAAGACCCCGATCACGTCGAATGGGCCGGCCCGGACTTCAGCGTCCTCCAGCAGATGAACCATGACGGCCAGGCCCGCCTTCATGTCGGAAGACCCGAGGCCGTGCAGCCGGTCGCCTTCGACACGAGCCGGCCCCTGCCCCTGCCGAGGCACGGTGTCGGTATGGCCGAACAACGAGATCAACGGCGCCCCACCCCGATGACCTATGACCAGGCTGTTCCCGATGCGAGAAACGCCCGGCTCCCCAAAACTCGGCAGAAGGCGTTCTGCCAGTGCCGTCGCCAGGCGGCCCTCCTGGCCGGTTTCAGAGGGAATGTCGACCAGCCAGGCGAGAGTGTCGACGAGGTTCACACCGGGACCTCAAAGGTGCGTAGAGCGTCGTTGAGCGAAGTCTTGCGATCGGTGGACTCCGACCGCTTGCCGATTATCAGAGCGCACTGCAGGTCAAACGTACCGGCAGGGAAATCCTTCGGTCTGGTGCCCGGCACGACCACCGCTCCGGCCGGGACCCGGCCTCGCTCTTCGACCGGCTTGTCACCGGTGACGTCGATGATCGGCGTAGATGATGTGATGGTGGTGTTAGCGCCGAGAACAGCCCCTTCCTCCACCAGCACGCCTTCAACCAGGATTGAACGGCTCCCTATGAACGCGCCATCTTCGATGATCACCGGCCTGGCACCGGGTGGCTCGAGCACGCCGCCGATGCCGACACCTCCCGAGATGTGCACGTCCTTCCCCACCTGGGCACATGAGCCAACTGTGGCCCAGGTGTCCACCAGGGTTCCGCTTCCGACATAGGCGCCGATGTTCACGTAGCCCGGCATCACCACAACCCCCGGCTCACAAAAAGCTCCATACCGCACGGTCCCCGGTGGCACCACCCTCACTCCTGCCGCTTCCAGGTCGTGCTTAGTGGGGATCTTGTCGTAATACTCGAAAGGCCCGACCTCCATTGTCTGAACCGGCGCCAGACGGAAGTAGAGCGAGATGGCTTCCTTCACCCATGTGTTGACGCGCCATTCGCCATCAACTTTCTCGGCCACACGGAGCTCGCCGGCGTCGAGAGCGGCGATGGTCCGGTCAACGGGCTCCTTAGCGTCGGCCAGCAGATCGAGATTGGCATAGGCGGCTTCGATCGCTTCCCGGTCTGTCATGTGCCGAGGCACTCCACTAGAACGTCCACTGCTTGCTCACATTCCTCGAGGGTCGGAACCAGGGCAAGGCGAATATACCCTTCCCCGCCCTCACCGAAGGCCCGACCGGGAGATACCACCACTCCTTGTTCAAGCAGCTTCCTGGTTGCCTCAATATCGTCTGCAACCCCAATCCACAGGTAAAGGGCTGCGGTGGACGCAACCACCGGAAGAGCGAGCTCCTCAAACGCTTTGCGCAGCACCGCCCGTTTGGAGGCGAAAATGGCCCGCCGCTCTGCAGCATGGTCATCGTCCGACCAGGCGGCCACTGCGGCCGATTGGACAAACTCGGGTGGGGCCACGCCCGCGGTCGAGCGGAATGCCACCAATGCGGCAATCGCGTCGGCATCTCCGATGATGGCCCCGCTGCGATAGCCGGTCATCCCCGAGCGCTTGGAACAGCTGTAGAAGGCCAGGGTGCCACTCAGGTCCGACCCCGCCGCCTGAAGCACCGACCCGGGCGGATCATCCTCGTAGACGTCGACGTAACACTCGTCCGACAAGAACAAGGCCCCTTCAGATCGAGAGCGTTCGAGCAGATCCGCCAACTCACCCACAGTCGTGACCGATCCAGTGGGATTGTGTGGGGAGCAGGACCACACCATCCTGGCCCGGTCCCAGATCTCATCACTGATGTCCGAGGCCCGCAGCACGAAATCACCGTCAAGACGGATGGGATCGACAACCGCACCGGCAAATCGAGCGCCGCGTTCATAGACCGGGTATGCGGGGGTGCCGTACACAACACCCTGTCCGGCCCCCGGCTCTACGAAAGCAAACGGGGTATGGAAGATTCCCTCCTTGGATCCGGTGGTGGGAATGATCTGGGTGTCGGGATCCACAGTGACTCCCATGCGACGATGCAGATAAGCGGCGACGGCTTCTCGCAATTCCGCCAGGCCGATGGTGGTCGGGTATTGAGAGACTGCAGGGACCGCATCCCGCAGCGCCTGTCCGATGAACTCCGGCGTCGGCTCGCGGGGATCGCCGATGGCGAAATCGATCAGCGGCTTTCCCGCTTCACGCAAGGCGCGGGCGCGCATCTGGATCTCCGCCAGCGGATATCCCCCCATGGCCTCCAGGACTGGATTCACTTTCATAAAGCCACGTTACCGGGCGAGGACGGCTCTCCGCGACGGCCAGCCTGGCTGCCGACCGCAGTCCGTATCATCGTGGGGAAATGAAGGCTTCTACTTACCGTCTGATCTACGTGGGGTTGGGACTCGTCCTTGTCGCCGTGGTAATTCTCACGGTGGCCTTCAGCCCGTCGGGGGAGGACGTGGCTTTGCCCGCTCCGATCGAGCGGCTCTTCCCGCGGCCGAATGACTCCGTAATTCGCCAGACCGCGGTTGAGGTGGACATGGCGCCTGGATACGACGTGGTCCTGTTCGTAGATGGATTTCGCATCGCGCCGCCCGAGCTCACCGTCCAGACCGGCACAGGAGTCGCCACCTGGCGCCCGGGCCCCGGACGGTTCATCGAACGGTGGACCCCCGGCAGTCACAAGCTGCGAGTCGAATGGCAACGGTCGCAGGGATTGCCCGACCCGGGGGAATTCTCATGGACGTTCCGGGTGCAATGAGCGCATGAGCGTTTCCTTCGGGATCTCGAGTCTTCCTGCTGAGCATGAGGACGACCCGGCTTTCCTCGACGCACTCGCCGCCCAGGGCCACCGGGCGTTCGAGCTGGCGTTCACGAAGGGCTTCCCGTGGAAAGAGGATCGCTGCGCCTCGTTTGGGCACCTGGCGGCCGCACGGGGGATCAGCCTCTCGGTGCACGCCCCGTATTTCGCCATGCTCACCATCGACGATCCCGATCGTTATCGGAAGACCCGGGCAGCCGTCGAGCACACCATGAAACTCGGGCGACAATTGGGAGCAACGGTCGTGGTGGTCCATCCCGGGCATGATCGTGAGCGGACGTCGGAGCAGCTGCTGGCAACCGCTCTCGAAGCGATGCGGTCAATCGAGCCGAAGATCCGCGACCTGGGAGTCTCGCTCGGATTAGAGACAACAGGAAACACCAACGCCTTCGGCAACCTGGGAGATATCGCGCTGATGGCCTCGGAGTTCTCCTGGGTGCGGCCGGTGGTGGATTGGGCCCACGTCCATGCCA
>JAUXLW010000101.1 GCA_030623545.1 Acidimicrobiia bacterium
ACACTACAGGTGAACCCAAGCCTCCGCCCTTCCGTACTCGGGTGCGCACCAGCGTACCATCACCCCTCCCACTCCGCTGCGAGGACTCCGCTGCGCGGGAGGGGGATTGGCTCCTGCTGTTGGTGGACGCTCCGAGGGCTCCGCTCCGTGGGAGGGGACCGACCCTCGGCCAGATCACTACTAACTTACGACCCAGCCCCTTAGGGGGCCGCCTCGCAAGTCGTGCACAGAATCTTGCCGGCCCTCGACGCCCCTGGCTGCGTCCTCCGCCTCGACGCAGTTACCACTGCGCCTTCGTTGTGCGTCCTTGCCAGGAACGCCGTTGCCTCGGCGAGATCGGTACTAACTTACGACGCAGCCCCCTAGGACCTGGAGTGGTGAGCAACTATCCTTCCGGATCGCCTGCCCCCATCGTCCAGCGGCCTAGGACGCCGCCCTTTCAAGGCGGAAACGGGGATTCGAATTCCCCTGGGGGCACGTTGGGGGCGTGGTGAAGTCTGGAGTTCACGCCGGCCTGTCAAGCCGGAGGTCGCGGGTTCAAATCCCGTCGTCCCCGCCAGCAGGGTCAATAGGATTTGAACCCACGCGATGAGCCGGAGGTGAAGAGCCGGCTAGCAGGTCAAATCCCATCATCCCCCGCCAATGGTCAGGTAGCTCAGTTGGTAGAGCATCGGTCTGAAAAACCGAGGGTCGGCAGTTCGAGTCTGCCCCTGACCACCTCTTTGGCTCAAGGTCCGGCGTTCGGCGGGGGCAGAATGGTGGGGTGGGAGCCGATCGCAGCACGCCTGCCGAGACGAATCGCCTTCGTTGGGCATTTCCGCTCGCGGTGGTTGTGGCGCTGGCGCTTGCCTGGCTGGCTCCCGACGACTGGTCGGCGGGGCCGGCCGATCTCGAAGTCCGCTACCTCGGAGAGTTGGCTGTGTCGACGCCGATTGAGCTCGGCTCCGGCGATCCGGTCGTATCCACAGCCCGGCTGGGCGGCGCCACGATCGCTGTGTCTGCACCCGATGGGTTCGAGCTGGGCGGACCGATCGATGTTGATGTCGAGGTGGAAGACCCGGGTCGGGTAACCGGGCTCGGTGACGTGGAGGTGACGATCGTTTCTCAGGGCGGCACCCGGGAGATGGTGCCGGTGTTGCAGTTCGAGGACGGACAATTCGGCGCTTCACGGCGGCCGGCCGACGGGTCCGCGGTGGTGCTCGCGATCCTCGGTGCGGCGATCGTGCTGTGGGTCACTGAAGCGATCCCACTCTTCGTAACATCGCTGACGATACCGATCGTGCTGGCGGTCGCCGAGGTAGCAACGGCGGGCGACGCGCTGGCGCCGTTCTTCGATCCGATCATCGTCTTGTTCTTCGGTGGGTTTCTGATGGCACAGGCGATGCGGCGGGCCGGGCTCGACCGGCTCGTGGCCATCACGATTGTGGACATTGCTGGCCGGGGAGCCATCCGCCTCTACGTCGCTCTGCTGGCTCTGGCGGCGTTTCTGTCTATGTGGATGTCCAACACGGCGGCAGTGACCGTGCTGATTCCGATCGCCATGGCCGTGACCGAGCCGCTGGAGTCACTCAGCTATCGAAAAGCAACCATCCTCGGCATCGCCTACGCGGCGACTATCGGGGGAGTGGGAAGTGCCATTGGCACGCCTGCCAACCAGCTGGCGATCAGCTTTATCGAGCGGCTCACCGGCCGTGAGATCTCGTTCGCCGAGTGGTTCGGCTTTGGTCTCCCGATGGTGGTGGTGTTTCTGCCCGTGATGGCAGCCTATCTGTGGGCGGTCAGCGGGGTTGACGTTCCGGCCGAGCGCTTTCGCGAGGCGGCAGCGGTGGCACATGAGGAGCGGCGCTCGGCCGGTCCACTAACCAGAAGGCAGATGGAGGTTCTGGCAGTCTTTGGCCTGGTGATGGCGCTGTGGCTGAGCCAAACGTGGCATGGCGTGAACACCGGCATCGTGGCGCTGGCCGGCGCCGTAGCCCTGTTCGTCCTCGGTCGGATCAAGCCGGAGGACCTCGGCCGGATCTCCTGGCCGACCCTGCTTACTTTCGGAGGCGGTTTGACGCTGGGACGGTTCATGGTGACCACCGGGACATCGGATTGGTTGGTGACACAGCTCGGCGGTGTCGGAGAGTGGCCCGAGGTGCTTGCCGTTGCGGCCGTGGCCATCCTTGCTCTGGGCCTTACGACGGTGGCCTCGAACACGGCTGCCGCGGCCACACTCATTCCGCTCGCGATCCCTCTGGCCGGGATCATTGGGGTCGATCCCGTGCTGCTGGTCATCGTGGTTGCTATCGCCTCATCTGTGGACTTCGCGCTGGTGATCGGGACGCCGCCGACAATGTTGGCCTACAGCACCGAGCTGTTCACGGTGCCGGAGATTCTCCGCAAGGGCGCTGTCCTCGACGCAGTAGGTATCGCGCTGCTTATCGCTCTCGTCCTCCCGATCTGGCACCTGTTCGGACTCGTGTAGGGGCCCTTACTGCCCCACATGATGGTTCGCCCTTTCCGCAGCGATAGCGAACGAAGCGTTAATTGACCCGGGACAACTCATAACCGCTGCGCTGCGGGGGATGGCTGGACCTCTTGCCTCTCGGCGGTGGAGGGGTTTGAGCGACGTGATGAGCGGAGGTCGAGCTCTGGCGAGGAATAGACAGAGGTTGACCTCATAATGGCTCAGTACGCACAGGAATGGGCCGCCTACGTCGAGGAGAGCGGCTCCACCTATCGCGACGGCTGCCGAGAGAAAGGATCCGCGACAAAGTGCTCACGGCTCCTTCAATACGCAGACTGGGTGCTCTGGCCGCCCTCGTTGTGCTCCTGAACGCCAGTTCTGGACCCGACGCATCGTTCAAGGCGCAGGTAGTCAACCTCGTCACGACATCGAGTGCCAGCACGACGAGCACGACTTTGCCGAATCTTCCTCCTCTGCAGGGGCTCGGGCTCGATCTCGTGGCCGGTGGGCTCGACGAGCCGGTTTCCATCACAACCTCTCCCTCTGCGGGCGTGACATTCGTCGTCGAGCGGACGGGCAAAGTGCTCTCTCTGACTTCCGAACCCCCCGAGGTGGTGCTGGACATCACCGAGAAGGTGGGCTGGGAAATTTCTGAGCAAGGCTTTCTGGGTTTCATCCTCCATCCCGACTTCCCGAACGACGCCAGGGCGTTTGCGTTTTACACGAATCTGAATGAGGACGTGGTGGTGTCATCGTTCGCCTGGACCGGATCGGGCGGATTCGACCCCGCATCGGAGATCGAGATCCTCGAAATCGAACAGCCGCACCATTTCCACCAGGGCGGTGGCATGGTGTTCGGGCCCGAGGGATACCTGTGGATCGCGCTCGGTGACGGTGGAGGAAATGGAGACAGATACGGGAACGGCCAAAACCTACGCACCCTCAAAGGAACCGTCGCGCGTATCAACATCGATGGGGTCGAGCCGTACGCGGTACCGTCGACCAACCCATTCGCGTTGAATGATGAAGGCGCGAGAGAGATATGGGCGTACGGGCTGCGCAACCCGTGGCGGATCACAATCGACCGGGACCTCGTGTTCATCGCCGACGTGGCCTTCGACGGTTCCGAAGAGGTGAACGTCATCCGGTTGGGCGACTCAGGCCTGAATTTCGGCTGGCCCGTCATGGAGGGGATGGAGTGTTACGAGTCCGAGACGTGTGACTCCACCGGCATGACTCCCCCGGTGCTGATCGTCCCCCATTCCCGGGCTTGCGCAATCATCGGTGGGCCGGTCTACCGCGGCTTCGATATCCCCGAGCTCCACGGACACTACGTCTTCGGTGATTATTGCTTCGGCTGGATGCGGTCGGCCCCGGTGAGCGATGGGGGGCTCGGTGAGGTCGTGGATTGGGAACCGATGCTCGGCACCATCGGCAACATCACCACTTTTGGCATAGACACAGACGGGGAGCTCCTCGTGGCAACCCAGGAAGGAAATGTGTACCGGGTCACCGCGCGGCGGTGACGCTCCTACGCCCTCTACCGGTTGGCCCACTCTCTCCCCCTAGCCACACCACCCCGAAAAAGGCTCTGCATCCAGGGGGTTTGCCGCCCGACGCCGGGTAGCTTTGGGTAATGAAGCTTTGGGCGCTGGTTGCCTCGGTGGCGATAGTGGCAAGCGCCTGCGCCGGAGGCAACGACAACGAGCCCGGGGCGTCCCTCAACTGGTCGCGGGTCCCGGCGGGCGGGACCGTCTTGAGCGGGGCAGGTAATCAGAGGATGTTGAGCGTGACCGCCGGAGGGCCAGGCCTGGTCGCTGTAGGTCGGGAGGAAACGGGCGCCGATATCGACGGGGCGGTGTGGACTTCTGTTGATGGGTTGACGTGGTTGCGGGTCCCCGATGAGCAGGGGGTGTTCGGAGGCACGGGGGATCAGCTGATGGAGAGTGTGGCCGCCGGAGGGCCGGGCCTGGTGGCGGTGGGGCGGGAGAATCTGGGCGACGGTTTTGACGGGGCGGTGTGGACTTCTGTTGATGGGTTGACTTGGTTGCGGGTCCCCGATGAGGCGGGAGTGTTGGGTGGCACGGGGGATCAGCTGGTGGAGAGTGTGGTTGCGGGAGGGCCGGGCCTGGTCGCAGTTGGAATGGAGGAGTCGGCCACCGGGTTTGATGCGTTGGTGTGGACTTCTGTTGATGGGTTGACATGGTTGCGGGTCCCCGATGACGAGCCAGCCTTCGGCGGTAACGGCGACCAAACGATGAACAGCGTGACCGTTGGAGGGCCCGGCCTGGTGGCAGTCGGATGGGAGGAATCGGCCACCGGGTTCGATGCGGCGGTGTGGAGCTCTGTTGATGGGTTGACGTGGTCTCGGGTCCCCGAGGGGGGTGCCGTGTTTGGCGGTGCCGGCGACCAGCTGATGGAGAGTGTGGCTGCCGGAGGACCGGGCCTGGTGGCAGTCGGTTGGGACGGGTCCGGCGGCGAGCTTCGTTCACCGGCTGTCGGGTTGGATGGGGCGGTGTGGACTTCCGTTGACGGGTTGACGTGGTCGCGGGTCTCCGACGACGAGGCTGTGCTGGGTGGTGAGGGTTTTCAGCAGATGTTGGGCGTAACCGTTGGAGGGCCCGGCCTGGTGGCGGTGGGGCGGGACGAATCGGGCACCACCGACTTCGATGCGGCGGTGTGGAGCTCGGTTGATGGGATCACGTGGTCGCGGATCCCCCACGACGAGGCGGTCCTGGGCGGAGTGGGCTTTCAGCACATGAGGAGCGTGACCCTCGGAGGGCCCGGCCTGGTGGCAGTCGGATTGGAGCTCGGGGGTGCCGGTGCTGATGCGGCCGTGTGGGTGACGACGACGGAGGACTGACGCGGTCCGGAGCTGGCCTCGCTTCCAGGATTGACCAAACGCAGACTCCTTCTTGCTCTCCGTCGTGGAGATCGGTTGCTCTGGCGATGCAGCCATCGTCACTGGTCAATCGGCTGTTGCTAAATCCGACTCGTCGGACCTCGAGCGGAGACGCCACAGCAACCACATCGCGATCGGAACCAGCCAGATGAATGGGAGGGCGACGCCGAGGGCGAGGATGAGGACCCGTCCGAGGTTGGCTAGGGAGCCGAGGCTGGCCGA
>JAUXLW010000242.1 GCA_030623545.1 Acidimicrobiia bacterium
AACGGTGACTACACAATCCGGGGCCCGCATCGGGATGACCGAGCAAGAAATCATCGCCCTCTTTCCCGACCGGATTGAAGAGAGCTTCGAGTATCGGGTGGACGGTAAGGCTCTCGTGTTTGTGCCGGTCGATGAGGTCGATCGCGATTTCCGCGTCGTCTTCGAGGTTGATGACGGGTTTGTCACCGGCATGAGGGGCGGGATTCTCCCGGCCGTCCAGCTGAATGAGGGCTGCGCCTAACTTGGCGGGTCCGAGCCTCCTTAGGCCTCGGTGGTGCCTTCGCGGCCGAAGTCGTCTTCGACCCTGACCACATCTTCGATCTCGGGCGAGGACACTTCCACCAGCCTGGTGTCCTCGATCGCGGCGAACCGATGCCGGGCCCCAACCGGGATGCGATGGGAGTCTCCGTGCTCCATTTCGATTGATTGCAGCTCGCCGCTGGAGTCCTCGAGGTGCAGCACCATGCGTCCTTCGAGCACGAAGATCGACTCGTCTTTCTCCTCGTGGTATTGGAGTGACAGGCGTTTTCCGGCCTCGATAAAGAGGATCTTGCCGACGTAGCGATCGGTCACAGCCCAGATGAGCTCATGACCCCAGGGCTTATCCACCCGGGTGGCTGTTGCAGAAATGTCCATCTATCCCCAATGATATGGCGGCAAGCGTTCTGGCACGACCACTCGATAACACGTGGTGGCGTATTCTGAGGGCGTGGATTCAACGAGCCATCTGAGTTGGCCCCGCGGCGAAGGGACCATGGCACTAGTTCTGGGTATCGCCGGAGGCACCGGTAGCGGAAAGACCACAGTGGTGGATGCCATTCTCGAGGCATTGGCCGGCGAGCCGGTGGCCTTCATCGAGCACGACGCCTACTACCGGGACCTCCAGCATCTTGACTTTGAAGAACGGGCTGCGCAGAACTTCGATCATCCCGACGCATTTGAAACCGAGCTGATGGTGGAGCACATCCACCAACTGCGGAAGGGCATCGCCATCGACAAGCCCGTGTACGACTACGCGACTCATCTGCGGACTTCACAAACCACTCGAGTCGAGCCCGCCCCGGTGCTGGTTGTGGACGGCATTTTGGTTCTATCCGAGGAGCGTCTCCGCGACGCCATGGATTTGAAAATCTTTGTCGACACCGACGCCGATGTGCGCCTGGTGAGGCGTATCCAGCGTGACATCAAGGAGCGAGGGCGCTCGCCCGAGTCGGTCCTCGAGCAATACATGACGACGGTGCGGCCGATGCATCTCCAATTCGTAGAGCCCTCGAAGCGCTACGCCGACATCATCATTCCCGAGGGCTACAACCCGGGCGCGGTCGGCACCGTCAGCTCGATGATCCGGGACTTCGTCAGTCGGAGCCGACTACCCGACTGAGATAGTCGGCCAGGGCTACGGCGTTGTTATGTTGCCGGTTCTTTGAGACATAAATCAAAGTGACCGGGCCGAGCCGGGCCTGGCGGGCGATCGGTTCCCACCCCTTCGGATTGCCGTCCAGCTCGGCGAAGTACTCGGTCCTGAATTCGCTCCACCGGTCGGCGCGCCCTCCGAACCACTTCATGAGTTTGCGGCTGGGCGCTGCCTCCCGGACCCAGAGCACGATCCGCAGGCTGTCATGGCGGGCTCCCGGCGGCCAGCGGCCGTCCACCAGAAACCGTGCGCCGTTGCCGGCATCGTGAGGGTCCCAGACCCGCTTGGTCTTGATCACAGGCATCAACCCAGGTTACGACCAGAAGGGAATGAAGTCCCGGAGATCGAGTGTTGTCAAATTGACGGGGAGGACGATGTGAACGAGGAAGTAGAAAAGGCTCTGGAGACCGATCGGGTGATCGACATCACCACCATCGGACGGCAAACGGGCCTGGACCGTCGCATCGAGATCTGGTTCCACAACATCGACGGCCGCATCTTCATAACCGGCATGCCGGGCCGGCGGGCGTGGTATGCCAACCTGGCTGCTAGTCCGCAGTTCACCTTCCATCTCAAGGACTCAGCCCAGGCCGACCTGGCGGCCACGGCCCGACTTATCACCAACCGTGGAGAGAAGCGATCCGTGTTCGAGGTTCTCCTTCCCCATTTCGGTCGCAGCGGCCATATCGATGAATGGGTTGCCGGTAGCCCTCTTGTTGAAGTGGCCTTCCTCTAGACGCTCAGTCGGGCGGGGAGTCCCAGTCTTGATAGTCCTTGCCCGACTCCCGCGACAGGATGTCTACTGCGGCAGTGGCGCCGGCGCCTGCCGAGATAATGGCCTGGCTCCGCCTGGGGCGAGCACTGCGCCCCACCACGTAAACCCGGTCGAGCGAGGAGCGATATTCACGATCAACCGCGATACCTTCCTCCGTTTTTTCCAGGCCCAGGCTTTCGGCCAGAGCCGGATTCTTGCCCTCGGTGAGGATCAAGTAGTCGGCCGTCACTTCGATCCCGTCCTCGGTGGCCAGCCGAAATTGCTCATCGGCGGGGCTGATGGTGGCAACCCTTCCCGCATGCATTTCGGCGCCGAAAGACGTCACCTGATCGCGGGCCACCCGTTGGAAATCGCTTCCCGATATCTCGGCGACTCCCAGGTAGTTATACAGATAGGCATAGTGCAGCGCGGTCTCATCTGTTCCGAACACGGTGACGGTTTCACCTGCTTTAGCAAGAAACAGTGCTGCACTCAGACCCCCCGGACCGTCCCCCACGATCGCAATGTGTGCCAAAGGAACCTCCTGGGTCTCGAGGCTAACGAGCCGATGCGGGTATCAGCGAGGCCTGCCTGTGAGTCGTCCATACTGGCGAAATGGCTTTTGTGTTACCGGGAGGCAGGCTGGCTGCTGAGG
>JAUXLW010000192.1 GCA_030623545.1 Acidimicrobiia bacterium
GAGGCGAAAGGGGTGGGGGGGTGCCCACCAACAGCGCAGTGGGCTCATTCTCCTTCCCTGGGGGGAAGGAGGCGCCGGCGTAGCAGGTGACGGAAAGGGGGAGCGGTTCTCATCAACAAGGCTCCCCCTCCTCGCCCTCACTTCGTTCGGACGGTCCTCCCCAAGGAGGACATAACTCAGCGGGCGGTGCTCAACAAATTAGCTGTTGGTCCGGTGCGTGCCCGACCGGCTCGTGATGCAAAACCTCAAGCACCACCAACGCTCCACTCAGGGTGCCGTTGTTGGACCCGACCCCCTCCCAACCTCCCCACTCCTGGGAGAGAAGAACCCTAGAGAGCGAGCGCGGTCACGACGGCTCGGCCTAGTTGGGCCGTGCCGACCACGGGGCCTCCGCCGGCAATGTCGGCCGTGCGCACGCCTTTGGCAAGGACAGTTGCCACTGCAGCTTCAACGGCAGAAGCCTCCTTCTCGAGGCCCAGCGAGAGCCGAAGGCCCATCGCAGCCGCCAGGATCGCCCCCACCGGGTTGGCGATATCCTGGCCGCTGATGTCGGGCGCCGATCCGTGGACCGGCTCGTAGAGCCCGGGGCCCGACTCTCCAATCGAAGCGGAGGGGATCATTCCCAGCGATCCGGTGAGCATGGCTGCCTCATCGGTGAGGATGTCACCGAAGAGATTGGAAGTCACGACGACGTCAAAGTCGGCCGGCCGTGAGAGCAGAAACATCGCCATGGCATCGACCAGGATTTCTTCGAACTCAACGTCGGGAAACTCGTCGGCCATGATGCGTGCCGTCTCAGCCCGCCACAAACGGGAGGGCTCGAGCACATTGGCCTTGTCAACGCTGGTCAGCTTGTTGCGCCGGGCCCGGGCCTGTTCGCCGGCAACTCGAACGACGCGTGCGACCTCCTCGACCGAATACTTCATCACCTGATAGGCCTCTCCCCCGGACATCCCCGAATCGCCGAAGTAGATGCCCCCGGTGAGCTCCCGCACGAACAGAATGTCGACGCCGGTCACTGCCTGGGGCCGCAGCGGGGACAGGTCGACCAGCTCCGGAAAGACACGGATTGGCCGCAGGTTGGCAAACAGGCCGAGCTGGTGTCGAATGGCCAGCAAGCCTTGCTCGGGTCGCTCGGCCGCGCCCTCCCAGGCAGGCCCGCCCACAGCTCCCAGAAACACCGCATCGGCCGCCCGACATGCTGCCAGGGTGGCCTCAGGAAGAGCCTTGCCGGTCGCATCGATGGCGGCCCCCCCGATCAGGTGTTCTTCCGAGGTGAACTCGTGGCCGGCCGCCTCACCAACAGCCGATAACACCGCGGTGGCCTGGGCAAGGACTTCAGGGCCGATCCCGTCACCGGGTAGCACAACGATGTTGGCCTTCACGAGGCTGGAGGGTACCCGTTTGCTATAACGGGTCGATATGCTCAGGCTCTAATGGGTTGGCTACTACTGACTTTTCTGACAATTCCGATCGCCGAGATCTACGTGTTGTTCTGGGTGGGCGGCAGGATCGGGATTCTGCAAACGCTGGTTTTGATCGTGGCGACGGCGGTGATTGGGTCGGCACTCGTGGCCCGCCAGGGCGCGGCAGCCCTCGGACAAGTGCGTTCGGCCTTTTCCCAGGCCCGGTTCCCCGCCAAGGAGTTGGCGCACGGGGCCATGATTGTTGTCGCCGGATCCTTGCTCATAACGCCGGGTTTTATCACAGACGGAATCGGGTTTGCCCTCCTGTTCCCACCATTCCGCGAGGTAATGAGGAAATGGTTCGCCAGGCGTTTTTCGGGACGGATCACAATGATCCCGGGACCGCGCCCAACAGAGGGCGAGTGGAACGACCCACCACCTCCCGACCCGCTGCCGTAGAAACCCCCCGCCAAAGGACCAGGCCTCCGGCACTGCGCCCTACCCTCCCCCACTGACATCGAAAGAGAACCATGCCCGACAACCTCATCGCACCTCACGGCGGACAACTGATCGACCTCCTCGTTGATGAAGCCCGCGCTGATGCGCTGAAGGCCCCCGGCCGCTCGGCACCAGAGTGGAGCCTGACCCCCCGGCAAATGAACGACATCGAGCTGCTGCTCAACGGCGGGTTCTCTCCACTGACTGGTTTCATGAATCAGGCTGATTACGTGTCGGTCACCAACGAAATGCGGCTGGCAGGCGGGACTCTCTGGCCGATTCCCGTAACTCTGGACATTGACGAGGAGACCGCCAAGGAGGTGGGTTCCGGCGGTGAGCTGGAGCTCCGGGATCCCGAGGGGGTTCTTATCGCCGTCCTTCAGGTCGAGGACGTATGGCAGCCCGATCGGGAGGCCGAGGCGGCGGCGGTATTTGGCACCACCGATCCGGACCATCCCGGCGCCGGCTATCTCCAGCGGAATTCCCACCCGTATTACGTCGGCGGTCGCCTCGAAGGCCTCCAACTGCCGGTGCACTACGACTTCCGAGCGCTGCGCGCGTCGCCCGCCGACCTGCGGGCCGAGTTCGCCAGAGCCGGCTGGCGCCGGGTTGTCGCTTTCCAGACCCGTAATCCCATGCATCGAGCCCACCAGGAAATCACCTTGCGGGCCGCCAAAGACGTCGAAGCCAACCTCTTGATCCACCCGGTCGTGGGAATGACCAAACCGGGCGACATCGATCACTACACCCGGGTGCGCTGCTACCAATCGATACTCGATCATTACCCGCAATACACCGCCAAGCTGGCGCTGCTGCCGCTGGCCATGCGGATGGGCGGGCCGCGCGAGGCGGTGTGGCACGCGATCATCCGCAAGAACTACGGTTGCACCCATTTCATCGTCGGCCGCGATCACGCCGGGCCGGGATCCGATGCCTCCGGTGAGCCGTTCTACGGGCCGTACGATGCTCAGGAGCTCCTCCGTCGGCACGAGGAAGAGATTGGTGTAGAGATGGTGCCGTTCCGGATGATGGTCTACATCCCGGACGACGATTCCTATCAGCCGATCGACGAGATACCCGACGACGTCCGGACCCTCTCCATCTCGGGCACCGAACTGCGGGAGCGATTGGCCGACGGCAGAGACATACCCGGGTGGTTCTCCTACCCCGACGTGGTCGAGGAGCTGCGCAAGACCCACCGCCCCCGCGACAAGCAAGGGTTCACCGTGTTCATGACCGGACTCTCGGGCTCGGGCAAGTCCACCATCGCCAACGCGCTGATGGTGAGGCTCCTGGAGATGGGCGGACGGCCGGTCACCCTGCTCGACGGAGATCTCGTCCGCCAGAATCTCTCCTCCGAGCTTGGCTTCTCCAAAGAGCACCGTGACATCAACATTCGCCGCATCGGCTGGGTGGCTTCGGAAATCACCAAAAACGGCGGCATCGCTATATGCGCCCCCATCGCTCCCTACGACCACACACGCAAGCAAGTGAGGGAAATGATTGATCCGGTCGGTGGATTCAACCTCGTGCATGTCGCCACTCCCCTCGAGGTGTGCGAAGCCAGGGACCGGAAAGGCCTCTATGCCAAGGCCCGGGAGGGCATCATCAAGGAGTTCACTGGAATCTCAGACCCGTACGAGGAGCCGGCTGATGCCGAGATCACCATCGACACCACGCAAATGCGTCCTTCGGAGGCCGCCCAGCAGATCATCCTCCACCTGGAGGCCGGGGGCTACATCGGAGCCGACCAGAACCCCTAACGAAACGAGGGCCCCATGGCTTGGGAAGGCTGGCTGACTCTCGGCGTCATCCTGGTTGCCATCCTGGTGATGGTTCGGGATTGGCTGGCGCCGGCAGCAAC
>JAUXLW010000082.1 GCA_030623545.1 Acidimicrobiia bacterium
CGTAAATGGACCTGGCTCAGGCCGGTACTACTACTGGACAGGGATTCAATATCCAGGCCGTTAGGTCGGATACTCGCCTCGGATCGCAGGGGGATGATCTGGCGGCGCCTTAGATAGCTAGTTGTCAGGTGTCCGTAGAATATGGGAAGGCCACCAGCGGGGATCAGGTTCCGCAGAAACGCCTACTCGGCCTGCCCTATTCGTTGCAAAGGGTCCGCCCCTTGGGCAGGCTAAGTCATTTCCCTGCTGGTGGCCTCAACTAACGGGTGGTGGGTATCGGCACAACGGTGACCGCCCCTCGTGCGCCAGCGGCTCCACGACCGGGGCGGCGCCGCTGTTCCAGTCGAGGGCCAGCACGAGCCTAGGGCCAGTCCTTATACTCAAACCTCGTATCTGAGGAGGAAAATTGGTTGAAGCCTTTGTGCTCATTCAGACCGAGGTCGGAAAAGCCGCATACGTGGCTGAAGCCCTCGGCAAGCTCGACGGAATCGTCCGCTCCAGCGCAGTTACCGGGCCTTACGACGTCATCGTCGACGCCCAGGCTGAAGACATCGACGCGCTCGGCAAGCTGGTCGCGAGCAGCGTTCCCTCGGTTGAGGGCATCGTCCGCACCGTCACCTGCCCCGTGGTGTCCCTCTAGCCACCGCCAAATTCACCAACTCATCGAACAGCTCGGCGTTGGACATGCCGCTCGCCTCCCACAGCAGTGGGAACATGGAGCGGGAAGTGCAGCCCGGCATGGTGTTCAGTTCGTTAAGTAGAAACCCCCGGCCTCCCTCTTCATAGAAGAAGTCGACCCGGGCCAGGCCCGCCACCCCCAGCACCGAAAACGCGGCGGCGGCGAGATCTTGGACTTCGCGTACCTCACGATCCGTCAGTGGGGCCGGCACCAGTAACTCGGTGGCGTCATCGTGGTACTTGGCCGAATAGTCGTACCACCCGGTTGTGACGACCTCGCCGGGGACCGATGTGCGGGGCCCTTCCAGCACAGCCACCTCGATTTCCCGGCCCGTGATTGCCTCCTCTACGAGGGCCTTGTCCCCGTGCTTGAAAGCCTTGACCATGGCCTCGGCCAGCTCGAAGTCCTCGTCGACCTTGCTGATTCCGACAGACGAGCCGAGCGCGGCCGGTTTAACGAAGAGCGGCAGCTCGAACTTCTCCAAAATCTCTCCATGGGTACCGGGCGTGTAACTAGATCGCTCGACACTCATGAACTCGGCCATTGGCAGCCCGGCCTCCCGAAAGAGCCGGTTGGAGAGGTCTTTGTCCATGGCGGCCGCAGATGCCAGCACTCCGGCCCCCACATAGGGCACGCCAATCACTTCGAGCAAACCCTGGATCGTGCCGTCTTCGCCGTAAGGACCATGCAACACAGGGAAAACCACCTCGTAGCTCACCGCGCCGTCGGAGCTTGCCAAACGCCCATCGGGCACGCTCAGCGTGAGCTCGGGGCCTGCGGCCGCCAGCGGCCGACTGGCAGGATCGACGCGATGCCAGCCTCCCGCCGGGTCAATACCGACCAGCGTGACCCCATGGCCGGCTTCGATCAGAGCGTCAACAACGGTAGCTGCAGATACACAGGAAACCTCATGCTCTGCTGATCTGCCGCCGAAAAGAACTAGTACCTCAGGCACATAACGACATTACCGGCAGCGCCCAATGGATAGGAACATCTACCAGCAGATGTCCAACCTGCGTCCTTCGAGACGGAGGCGATCCGCCGCTGGCCAGGAAGGCTCACGACCTCCTCAGTTACCCGCCGAACCGGCCACCCGCGAGGACCCACCGGCGACAATCGACTCTGATGAGCATGAAAAGCCTGAAGAACCTGACAAATCCGGCGCATCCGCTTTGCAGGACCTCGCGGAGACCGAACCACACGCGGTTCCGGCAGCGGCGAAGGCCGAGATTGCTACCTCAGCGCCTGAGTCGCCAGCCGACAATCCGCCGGAACATCACCGGGAGGGGGCACCCTCGCTTCGCAAAGACTGGGCGGCAAACCGGGCTGCCAAGCGAGCAGCCCGACAAGCCATAGCCCAAGAGCGCGGCGACGGCAAGGCCCGCATCGCAGTCGCCAAACGACGTCGCAAGAGCGCGGATTATCGGATGTCGAAGGTCCCCAAAGGCGACTGGACGAAGCGGGAGCTCCGCCGGCATCTGCGGGCAGCGGGCAAGGAAGCATCCGCCGAGATCAAGGAAGTGAGGGCCGATGCAGCTGCAAGGATCGGAGCGACCCACGGGGCGGCCAGGGCGCAAGCAAAGGGCCGGCGGGTGCGGCGCCAGCGCGAATCCCGCGACAGAACCGTCCATCTTGCCCAATCCCGCCTCCGCTCAATTCGCTACGGACTGGCCGGCTCCTGGATAGGCATTGGCGCCTTCACCTGGTTTTTCTGGTACACGGGTCGACTACAGGATGACGAGTTTGTAATACCTCTCGTAGCAATCGCGGCCGGCACGCTGACATTCACAGCAGTGCCGTGGAAGCGCATCATTCAGCGTAGGCTCGCTTCGGCCCTGCTGTTCCTATGGCTCACCATGCTGGCGGCGGCCATGGTGGCCACCGCTCCCTCTCACGACTCGACCCTTGGCCTGTTCGTCGCCGCGGCCTGGATCATCATCTATGCCGGAGTGTTACTCGCGCCATTAGGTTTCGCGCTCGCCGCCTCTTTGACACTCGGCGCCTACGGCATCTCGATTTCGATCAGCCCCACCCCTTTGACCGATTACGGCCAGCTTTTCAGGGTGGGCGCGCTCGCCATGACTGCCCTGATCGTGGGAACAACCATCCACGAGTTGAGATCGCAGGCAACCGACACCGTTCGGCGAATTCACGCCCTCAACCGCCAGCGCCAAGCCCTCCGCAAGCGGGAAAGTGAGCTAATGCAGCTCTATGAAGTGTCACGCACAATCGGCCTTGGCGAGGACCTGAGAGAAGTGCTTCCCGAACTGGTTGCTCGCACGGCCGGGTACGTGGAGGCGAAGGTGGGCCTGGTTGCCCTTCATCGCCCCGAGCAGGAAATCCTCGCTGCTCTGTCCCCCATCTGGGTAGCCGGGCAGGCCCTGGAAGCTGAGGGCTACGAATTCGCGGTTGGCGGTGATGCCACCGCAGCCACCGTCTTCGCCAGTGGAGCCCCCTACTTGTCCAACCAGCTTGATGGGGTTGACTTCTCGGGAGACCGCCTGCTGGCGGATCTTGGAGTCGAGCGGGTCGCGGCGGTTCCGTTGCGGGTGGAGGGCAGAACCATCGGCGTCTTGATCGTGGCCGATAAGCCCACCGACTTCACCGAAGCCGACCTGGCGGCTCTCGAACTGCTGGCTACCCCCGCCGGATTGGTGCTCGACCACCTGGCGCGATATGAGAAATCCCAGGAGACCGGGCGGCGGATGGCTGAGCTGGCCCAGCTCAAATCAGACTTTGTCTCTGTGGTCAGCCATGAGCTGAGAACCCCCCTTACGTCAGTCATCGGCGCCCTGTCGACAATGGCGCGCCCCGAGCTGGCTCCCGACAACCCCACATCCCGGAGTCTCCTTGAATCGGCAACGACCCAGGCCAATAGGCTCAAACACCTGATCGAAGACCTCCTCACTGTGTCGAAGATCGACAACCAGGCCCTGCCCATCCGTCTCGAAGTGGTGGACCTGGAGGCCGTGCTAAAACGCATAATCGAGATCGTCCCGACGTGGCAGGAGATGGTGACGGTTGAGCTGGCTCCCCTATTGCCTCCGGTCGCCCTCGATGTAGATCATTTCTCGCGGGCGATCACCAACCTGCTCGACAACGCCCACAAGTACGCCGAAGACGCCCCCGTTGAGCTGACCGCACGAGCGGTTCACGATGAGGTATGGATAGCGGTCGTCGACCACGGTGAGGGTATTCCCCACGAGTACCAGGACACCATCTTCGAGCGCTTCACCCAGATTGAGCGACCAGATACCAGGTTCAAGGGTGGCACCGGCCTCGGGCTCAATATCGTGAAGGATCTGACCGAGTCCATGGGGGGACGCGCCTGGCTCGAACAGACCCCCGGAGGCGGCGCCACCTTTACGTTGGCCTTCCCGAGGGCAGATGAGGATATGGAGCCCAGGCTCGAGATGGGAGCCGGGATACTACTCGTCGACCCCGGCCGCGACCGCGTGGAAGCCCCCGTCGACATGGACGATCTCCCCGGTGGTAGCGAGGGCCCAATCGCTGAGTAGGACCGCCACCATCCTTGCCACAGGGTCGGGATTGCCTGTATCCCACTCCAGTGGCGCCCGCTTCTCCCAGAGCGCCGCCAACTGGGCAAACCCGGGGATCGACTTAGCGGCAACGGTGCCTAGTGGCCCGGCCGACACCGCGTTCACCCGGATACCGTCAACAGCAAGGTCCCGAGCCAGATAACGAACAATCGACTCGAGGGCCGCCTTGGACACTCCCATCCAGTCGTAAATAGGCCAGGCTTTCGTATTGTCGAAGTCCATCGCCACCACACTGCCGCCGCCGGCAGCCTGCATGAGCGTGCGCAACCCCACCGCGAGGGTCTTCAACGAAAACGCCGACGTCATGAAGGCGATCTGGGCACTCTCCGGCGGGGTGTTGAGGAAGTTGCCCCCCAGAGCATCCTCCGGCGCGAAGGCGATGGCGTGGAGGGCGCCATCCACCGCGCCCCAACGCTCTTGCAAATCCGCAGCAAGAGCTTCCATATGCGCCGGCTGGTTGATGTCAAGCTCGAGGACGTCGGGAGTTGAAGGGAGCCGCTTGGCCACCCGTTCCGTCAGCGCCATCCCCCGCCCGAACCCCGTCAGAACAACCTCGGCACCCTCCTCCTGTGCCACCCGGGCAACATGCCATGCGATTGAGCTGTCATTGAGAACCCCGGTGATCACGAAGCGTTTTCCTTCGAGCAGCACAATGCCCTCCTTACGACTGAGTTGCCGGCGTCATGCTACGAGGAGTGCCCGCCGCGCGCCTGTCGTTCTCAGTGCCCGAGTCGCAAATCATGCACAGAATCTCGGACTTACGACTCGGGACACTAAAAGCTCTCACCGAATGTCATCACGCCGCGGATTCCCAGGCCCATGACGAACAACAGGAAAAGACCCCACCGCAGCCCTGCATGCTTGGAAAGCTGCCAGCGGTACACATACCCAAACGTGAGGGTGAACAGGATCACGAATCCATAGAACATGTGCTGAGATCCGGGACGCTCGTCCTGCTGGTAGAGGTAGACACCCGCCAGCACCTGCACCACCATGGCCGCGATCGCGGCTCCCGCCACCCAGGAGAACCAGCGAGGTACTTCCCGGCGGGCAATGGCGTAGCCGATCCCGAGCAGCCCGGCGGCGCCGGTGAGCCCGATGGCTACCCAACCGAAAGAGGAGTGGAACGTGGCCACCGCCGGCAGGCTAACCACCTCCCGGTGAAGTGCGCCCCCGTTAGCCTGTGCCCCATGGCAAGAGTCGCAATCACAGGGGCCAGACTCTTCGATGGATCGGGCGCCGAACCCCTCGAAGAGCAAACCATCATTTGGGAAGCAGCCGAGATCTCCTGGGTCGGGCCCGACGACGACGCACCCATCGGCGATTCTCTTCCGATCCCGGCAGAGGGCGGAACGGTTATACCAGGGCTGATCGACAGCCACGTGCACATCAGTCTCTCCCCCACCCCGTCCGGGGTGGATGACGTTGCCGAAGAGCCGGTCAGCCGCACTGTCATCCGGGCCGCTCACGCTGCCTCCGTCCTCCTGCGGGCGGGTATAACCACCGCTCGCGACGTCGGCTCCCGGGAGGGAGTTGCCATCGAAATTGCTGCCGCGCAACGCGAGGGAGACCTCCAGGGGGCTCGAATTATCGCCGCCGGGCGGGGCATTACCCCCAAAGGGGGTCACGGTCAGACGATAGGCGTCGAGGTTCAAGGAGCCGGGGAAGTTGCCGGAGCCGTAACCGAGGAAATCGAGCGCGGTGCCGACTTGATCAAGATCTTCCCCACCGGCGGTGTGCTGGGACCCGGCCCTCACGGTTACGACGTCGTCATGTCCGCAGACGAGGTCCGCGCGGCAGTGGAAACGGCCCACGAGATGGGCGTGTTGGTGGCAGGGCACGTCCACGGTCCCGAGGGGATTGAGCTGGTGCTGGACGCCGGCATCGACACCATCGAGC
>JAUXLW010000105.1 GCA_030623545.1 Acidimicrobiia bacterium
AGACGAGGATGCCCTGGCCGAGCTCGGGCAGATGGTGGACTCACTTAAAGAGCGCCTCCATCGGGCAGAGGTGCAAAGGGCATCGACCGAGCAGCGTTTTCAATCGGGAGCGGGCCAAGCCTGGGCGGCCGGGGACCCGGTGGCCCTGGCCCGCCATCTCGACATGTTGATCCGAACTGTCGAAGCGGATCCGGAGCTCCTGGCGTTCCTCGAGCCAGTCGCCGACCGCGAGTTCCGGTTGCCGCCCGGGGCTCGACCAGACGAACGCAACGCAGTCGAATGGCTGCTGCGCCAGCCGCAACCGTTCACGATGGTTGTGGATGGCTACAACGTCGCCTTTCAGCTCGTTGGCGAATCCACCAGGGCGGCCCGCGATCGTGTCAACGAGGAACTGAGCCGCCTCAGGCTGAGGACGATGACACCGACGCAGGTAACTGTGGTGTATGACTCATCCGTCAATTCCGAGGTGGAGACTGCGCCCGGACCGGGTGGCATCCGGGTCCGCTTTACCCGCGAGGGCCACATCGCCGACGAGGAGATTGCCGAGATCGTTTCCACGTTGGACGGTCCGGTAGTTGTGGTGAGCAGTGATCGCGAGGTGAGGGAGGGGACCGCCGAGCTTGGTGCGGTCGTCCTGTGGTCTGAGGCGCTCGTCGAATGGATCAAGGCTCGCTGAGGCCACTGAGCTCTACAGTTGCCTCGATGGACGTGACAGTTCAGTTCTTCAAGTACCCGGGCGATCTGCACTGGCGGCACGACCTCACGATGCTTGGCAAGGACGAGCACGGAGTTTGGCTCGGTGGGCCGGCCGGGAGCATCGTTCAACGGGGCCGGGAACCGGCTAAAGAGTGGCCTGTCCCGTTCGTCCAACTCATAGCGCCCGGTCGGTGGTGGACGCTCCTCTACAACGGACAGGAGGCCTCGAATTTCCGGATATATGTCGACGTGGTCACTCAGCCGTGCTGGGTGAGTGAGAGCAGAGTGGAGATGATCGACCTCGACCTCGACGTCGTGCTCGACGTTGACGGTCGGGTGAAGGTCCTGGACGAGGACGAGTTCGAGGAGCATCGCGTGAAGTTCCAATATCCCGAATCGTTAGTGGATCGAGCCCGTGCGACAGCCGCCGACGTTGCGCTCAAACTGGAGCGGCGCCAGGAGCCCTTCGGTAACGCCGGCGCGGCCTGGCTCGACCAGGTGCTCTGAGTCCCTGCCTGCGTGGCGGAGCGGGAGGGCCTGGGGCTGGGTGGTGAAAGATTCCCTGCCTGCGTAGCGGAGCGGAGTGGGAGGGGGTAGGGGTGGGTGGTGCCCTCCAACGGCGGGAGTGCCGCCAGCCTGCTAGATGGGAGATTGTTGCTTCAAGGTCGGCTTGTTGGGGGCGGTGCCTAACAGCTAGTTGTTGGTTCGGTGTGTGTTTGGCCGTCTCGGTCATCAACAGTCATATCTGGCAGTGAGCCTTCTCAGGGTGCCGTTGTCGGGCCCACCCCCCTCCCGGCCTCCCCCACTGGCGTGGGGGAGGTGAACTGTGCCAGGGTTGAGCGTGTGGACCAATCTCCTTCCCTGGGCTGGGGGGAAGGTGGCGCCGACCCGAAGGGCCGGCGACGGAAGGGGAGCGGTTCTCAGCAACGAGCCTCCCCCTCCTCCCCCTCACATCGTTCGGGCGGTACTCCCCAGGAGGACATAAACCCACACGCCGTTGTTGGGCCCATCCCCCTCACCGTGGGCCGAAGAGCCGGAAAAAATGTCACACCCACCCGATACGGTGGGTGCAGACAAGGAGAAGCCAATGCTGATCGATTGCAACGAGTGCGTGATGCAACACACAGACGTCTGTAAGGGCTGCATCGTGACCGCTCTATTGGATGGCCCCGCCGGTCATCAGGTTGAGCTTGACGAAGGCGAGAAGCAAGCGCTGGGCAATCTGGCTGCGGCCGGTCTTGTCCCCGAGCTGCGGCTCCTCAAGAAGACGGGAAGCGAGTGAGGCTGGTGGCGACGGGCTCATGCCCGGGTCACTCGTCGGTCACGCACCCTTCGGCAGCCGATTTGACCGATTGGATGTATTTGAAAAGCGTCCCGCCCGTTACCTTCAGCGGGGGTGCCGCCCAATGGCCCTGCCTGCGGCCCAGTTCGTCGGCGCTCACCTCGAGCTCGATGGTCCGGGCAATGGCATCGATCGTGATCGTGTCGCCGTCTTCTACGAGAGCGATCGGGCCACCCTCCTGAGCCTCAGGAGTGACGTGGCCAATCAAGAATCCATGCGACCCGCCGGAGAATCGCCCGTCGGTGATTAAAGCGACCTCGCCGCCGAGGCCGGCACCGACAATGGCCGACGTCGGGGTCAGCATTTCCGGCATGCCCGGACCCCCTTTGGGTCCTTCGTATCGAATGACCACCACATCACCCGGTCCGATCCGGTCGTTCTCCAAAGCCGTAAGCATGGACTCTTCACTATCGAACGCCTTGGCGGGGCCACTGAATAGATGCCCCTCCTTGCCGGTGATTTTGGCCACGGCGCCCTCCGGCGCCAGAGTCCCCCGCAATATCTGAATATGACCCGAGTCTTTGATCGGCTTGGCCCAGGGTTGGATGACCTCCTGACCCTTTTCCAGATCCGGGAGGTCGGCGAGATTCTCAGCCAGGGTCCGCCCGGTAACCGTGAGACAGTCCCCATGGAGGGCATCGTTTTCGAGCAGGAGTTTGAGGACCGCCGGCGTCCCTCCCACTTTGTGCAGATCCTCCATGACGTACTTACCGCTCGGTTTGAGGTCGGCGAGGAAGGGGACCCGGTCGCTGACCGTCTGAAAGTCGTCAATCGTGAGGGGAACCTTCACGGCCCGGGCCATGGCGATCAAGTGGAGTACGGCTTTGGTAGAGCCTCCGAGAGCCATGGTCAGGGCAATCGCATTCTCGAATGCCTCACGCGTCATGATGTTCGACGGGAGGACCTCTTTTTCGAGGAGATTGCGAATGGCCGTTCCGGCCCGGAAGCATTCATCGAGTTTCTCCGGGGCCGTGGCCGGGGTGGATGAGCTGTAGGGGAGGGCCATTCCCAGTGCCTCAATAGCCGACGCCATGGTGTTCGCCGTGTACATGCCGCCGCAGGCACCCGCGCCGGGACAGGCCTTGCGGATGACGTCGAAGTGTTCTTCTTCGGTTATCCGCTCGGCAATGAGCTCGCCATAGGACTGAAACGCTGAGACGATGTCTAGGGGGCTCCCGTCGGCTCCCACCCCAGCGCGGATCGTTCCCCCGTAGATCATGAGCGACGGCCGGTCGACCCGGGCCATAGCCATCAACGAGCCGGGCATGTTCTTGTCGCAGCCGGGGATGGAAATGTTGGCGTCGTACCACTGGGCGCGCATGACGGTTTCGATCGAGTCGGCGATGAGGTCTCGGGAGGGGAGGGAATAGCTCATCCCCTCCGTGCCCATGGTCATTCCGTCCGAGACGCCGATGGTGTTGAAGCGCATGCCGACCAGCCCGGCCTCCACAACGCCTTCCTTTACCCGGGCTGCCAGCTGGTCGAGGTGCATGTTGCAGGAGTTGCCTTCGTACCACATGCTGGCGATGCCAACCTGAGCCTTGTTCATGTCATCCGCGGTGAGCCCGGTCGCATACAGCATCGCTTGGGAGCCCCCCTGAGAAGCGGGTCCGGTGATTCGGCTGCTGGTTTTATTTAGTCGAGCGGGCATCCGGGAATGTTAGAGGTATGCACGAGCAAGCCCGGGGGATAGATTTCTCCGATGGACCAGTTGTGGGAAACCCTGCAGCTCGTGGCCGCCGAGCATGGACTGGTGGGCCTCGGAGTTGGGAATGCTGAGCCCTTTCTCGAGGTGCGGGACGAGATGCGGCGCCGTAAGGACACGGGTTTGAGCGGAAGGTTGAAGTTCACCTACACGGACCCGGGCGTGGCGACTGATGTTCGCGCCTCGTACGCCTGGGCCGAGCGCCTCGTGGTGGGGGCCTCCACGTATCTTCCTGCCGCCGGCGATCCCGGGCCTCCCCGGCCGGGGACGGGCCGGGTTGCGCGGTTCGCAACTGAGGACCATTACCAGGAGCTTCGGGCCGGGATGGACGCAGTGGCCGAGACGCTGGTGGCCGGCGGGGGAAGGGCCGAGGTGCTGATCGACGACAATCGACTCGTCGACCGTGCCGCCGCAGTCAGGTCTGGCGTGGGCTGGTGGGGCAAGAACACAATGGTGCTGGCGCCCAAGTACGGGCCGTGGCTATTGCTCGGCACAGCAGTCACCGACGTCGAGTTGGAGACAACCCCGGCCATGGCCCGCGATTGTGGTAACTGCACCGCATGCGTCCCGGCGTGTCCGACCGGGGCTCTCGACCAACCGGGAGTTCTCGACGCCACCCGGTGCATTTCCTACTGGGCTCAAATGCCGGGGATCATTCCGCAGGAGCTGCGGATCCCGTGGGGAGATCGGGTCTACGGATGTGACGACTGCCTGGAAGCCTGCCCTCCGGGTCGACGGTGGATGGAGGAGGCGATTTCGGAAGCGCCCGGACGGGTGAACCTTGCCGAGCTACTCACGGCCACAGACCAGGAGCTGCTCGATAGCTACGGCCACTTCTACATTCCGCGTCGCAACCCCGCCTTCCTGCGTCGTAATGCCCTCGTTGCATTGGGTAACAGTGGCGGGCCCGAGGCCGTGGCATTGGCCGTTCGTTACATGCAGGACCGGGATCCGGTTTTGCGAGCCCACGCCGCCTGGGCTCTTGGGCGGCTCGGGGGCAAGAACGCCCACCGGGCCCTGGCGATGGCACTTTCCGCAGAGGCCAACACAGATGTTCGGGGCGAGATCGAAAACGCTACGTTGACCCTCCAGGCCTGAAACGAATCAGGCGCCTGTCGGTACTCTGTTGGCGATGACCAGTGGTTTGAATGCAGTGGGGCGGGAGCGCCCTTGAGCCTGATCAAGGTGGACGATCTCAACGCCGCCACGCCGTTGAGTGCTTTGACGTGGACGGCTACTCCCAACGAGCTCTTCTACCTGCGCAGCCACTCCTCGCCGCCGATTCTCGACGTCGACACGTGGCGGCTGATCGTGAAGGGAGTCTCCGAGGTGGCACTGTCATTACCGGATCTGCAGGCGATGTCCGACGTGTCGGCGACGGTGACCATGGAATGTGCCGGGAATGGTCGTTCTGGAATGAATCCCCATCCAGGCGGAACCCCCTGGGACCTGGGGGCGGCCAGCACCACTGAGGTCACGGGGGTGCCTCTGGCGGTGGTGTTGGCTGGAGTTGGGGTGGACGACGGCACGGTCGAGGTTCTGTTCACCGGAGCCGACGGCGGCGAGGTGGAGCCGGGGCGATTCGAAACCTATCGGCGCAGCCTTCCGGTGGGCGCGGCCCTCGATCCCCGGGTCCTGATCGCCTGGGCCATGGGCGGTGAGTCCCTGGTCCCCGCCCACGGCGCCCCCGTCCGCCTGGTCGTACCTGGTTGGTATG
>JAUXLW010000184.1 GCA_030623545.1 Acidimicrobiia bacterium
CGTTCCCGGTCCGACAAAGAGCTCGCCGCGTTTTTGCAGATTGTCAAGCGCGAAGGCCGTTGAGGTTCCTTTCACGCCAGAGCTGATTGCCCCTCCCACCCGATGAGGAAGGTCTCCCGCCCACGGCATCCATCCGGCATGGTGCTGGTGGATCAAGGCGGTGCCGCGAGTAGCGGTCATTAGCAGCGACCGAAACCCCAGGAGCCCTCTGGCAGGTGCTTCGACGGTGACGATGGTGCGGCCGGTGTCGCCGGGCCGCATGTCGCTGACCTTGCCCTTGCGGGGAGCTGCCGTCTGGGTAACGGTGCCGACGTACTCGTCCGGGACATCCACCACTGCCCGTTCGAGGGGCTCATGGAGCTTTCCCTCGATCTCGCGGATGATGACCTCAGGCCGGCTGACCTGGAGCTCGAACCCTTCGCGACGCATCGACTCGATGAGCACAGCCAGCTGCAATTCACCCCTGCCGGCTACTTCGATGACCTCTGGTGACGCCGTGGCTCCGATTCGGATCGACACGTTGCCGAGGACCTCACGTTCGAGGCGCTCCTTTATCTGGCGGGAAGTCAGGAACCTGCCGTCCCTTCCCGCCAGCGGCGATGTGTTCACGCCGAAGGTCATTCTCAGAACCGGCTCATCGACGGTGAGTCTCGGCAAGGGCTTCGGATCGTTGACATCAGCGATTGTGTCGCCGATCTCCACTTCGGGGAACCCTGCCAGGATGAACAGGTCGCCGGCCACGCGGTCGGTGACCTCGGTCCGTTCCAGTCCTGTGAACCCGAGAAGGCTCGTCAGCTTGCGCTTCAGGGGGGCTTCCTCGTTGCTTTGGCAAAGGGCAACTTCCTCCCCGGCCCGCATGGTGCCCTGGGCAATCCGGCCGATAGCCAGGCGTCCCAGATAGTCCGAGGCGTCGAGGTTGGTGACGAGGGCCTGGAGCGGGGCATCGGGGTCGCCTGATGGCGACGGGATGGTGTCGACGATGGCGTCGAGGAGGGCGGACAGATCGGCTTCCGGATCGGGGATGCCCATGCCGTTCATTGCCCTCCCCTGGCGGGCCACGGTGGAGATGATCGGGAATTCGATATGGTCATCGGAAGCATCCAGGTCGAAGAACAGCTGGTAGATCTCATCGACGACGTCTTTGATACGTGACTCGGGGCGGTCGACTTTGTTGACGACGACGACGGCGGGCAGGTGGAGGTCCAGCGCCTTAGACAGCACGTACCTGGTCTGCGGCATCGGTCCTTCCGCCGCGTCCACGAGCAGCAAGACCCCGTCGACCATGGCCAGGGCACGTTCTACTTCTCCACTGAAATCGGCGTGGCCCGGGGTGTCAACCAGGTTGATCCGGGTTCCTTTCCATTCCACCGACGCCGCCTTGGCGAGGATGGTGATGCCCCGTTCGCGCTCCTGGTCGCTGGAGTCCATTACCCGATCGACCCGCGTCTCATGGGAGGCGAACACGCCCGTCGAGGACAGCATGGCGTCGACGAGAGTGGTTTTCCCGTGGTCGACGTGCGCGATCAAGGCGACATTGCGGAAGGAGGATGCAGACATTGCCGGGGAATGGTACTGCCACCGTCGCCGTCGGCACCGTCCTCATGTGCCTTTCCTCATCTCCTAGGCTTCCCCTCCATGAGCGGTGACCCTTTCACGCAGGCCATCCACGGCGACTCTTTCGTTGAGGATGGAATCGACGTAGCCCCTCCCATCCATGTGACGTCAACCTATGACCGTTCTGAGCAATCCGAGATGGTGTATCGCCGGGATCGACACGTCACTACCGAGCGTCTCGAGGCGGTCTTAGGGGCTCTCGAAGGTGGCCACGCCGTCTGCTACCCGTCGGGCCTGGCGGCAACGGGCGCGGTGCTGCGACATCTGAAGCCGAACCGGGTCTATTTGTCGCCGGACGTATATCACGGCACTCGCTGGCAGATGAGCGAAGAAGCCCCTTGGGAGCTGATAGACGACATGGGCCGGGCAGGGGAGGGAGATGTCATCTGGTTTGAGACCCCGTCGAACCCCAAAGCACTCATCATCGACATAGCGGAGGTGACCGCCGCGGCCGCCGAGAGCGGTGCCAGGGTCGTGGTCGATTCGACCTTCGCCACCCCCATACTGCAACACCCCCTGGCGTTGGGTGCCGACTTCGTCATGCACTCCACTACCAAGTACATCGGGGGGCACTCCGACGCAATGGGGGGCGTGATTGTCGCTCCGGATGAGGAGACGGCCGCTGCTCTCCGCCAGGCTCGCCGCCGCGACGGTGTGATTCCGGGCTCACTCGACGCGTGGTTGACCCTGCGGGGCGTCCGCACGCTCCCGCTCCGCATTGAACGCCAGTGTCGCAGCGCCATCGAAATCGCCTCGTTTCTCGAAGGCAGGGTGGCGACGGTGTGGCACCCCAGCTTGACGTCCCACCCCGGCCATGAGGTGTGGGAGCGGCAGATGACTCTCCCCGGCGCCATCATCGCCTTTGAAATGGAGACTCAGGAGGCAGCCGGGGCGGTCCTCGCCGGGTTGCGGGTCATTTCCAACGCCACCTCGCTTGGTGGAGTCGAGTCGCTGATAGAGCACCGGTTGCAGGTAAATCCCGATGCACCCCCCGAGCTGTTGCGACTGTCGGTGGGCCTGGAAGCCCCGGCCGACCTGATTGCCGACCTCGAGCAGGCCATCGACTCGAGCTAGCCGGCTTACCAGTATTCCTCGTAGTGAACGTTTCCTTCCACGCCGCGATGGTCGACTGTGAATCCTCGTTCGGTGAGGATCTGACACACCCCAAGCTCTTCGGGAAAGGTCGGGGTGTCGTCCTCCCATTCCGGAAAGCCGATCATTAGAGGATTGCCGCAAAGGAAGAATTGGGAGCGCTCAGGAGTGGGCTCATGCCCGAGCACCTCGTCGAGCATGCCGCGGCTGATGAGCTGCTGGATGTAGACCTTGTTTTTGATGGTGTCCGCTTCCCGAGTGGTTAGCGGGAGGTAGGTGTAGTTCGGGAAGAGTTTCTCCAGACGGCGGTGGGTCTCCAGATAAGCTAAATCACGCTTGTAGCGCACGCAGCAGGCGGCGACGATACGGCCGGTGTGCCCGTCGCGCAGAAGCTGGGCAGTCATGTTGTTGTGAGGCGCCTCGCCGGTCCCGGTCGACAAGAAGATCACATCCATCTTCGGGTCGATAACGGGCTTGAGCGTATATCGCCCTGCCACCTTGGCGCCCATGAAGATGCGGTCCCCTTTCTTCTTGAGCGCGAGGCGGGGAGTGAGCTCGGGCAGGTGGCCCATTCCCTCCGGCCGGACCAGCACGATGTAGTACTCCACCCCATCGATGTCCTCGGGAGGGACGACGTTGTCGTTGTTGTCGAGGATCGGATGGGAGATCGAGTAGGACCGTCGCACCAGCTTCTCGACTTTGGCTTCGTCGAGGTGCTCATCTTCCCCATCGAGGCGAGGCTCCCAATAGCCGAGTGCCAGCGTGGCGTATTGGCCGGGCTGATGGGAGGCATCGCCTACATCCGGTTTCACCCGCAAGATCCACAAATCGCTGTGGTGGTTCTCGAATTCGGTGATGGTGGCGTTGTAATGCTGCTCCCGCAGCTTCTCAGCGAGCCCTTCCCGAATCAGGCTCGGACGAGCCTCTAGATCGCGGGCTCCGGCCAGGTCGGGGAAGTGATCGTCGTGGAGGGCTTGCCAGGCATGGCCGGGCGATATGGTGGCAAATCCGGAAGCGGCAGTCTCTGACGGACTGTGGTCCTGGTCACTGAGTACGTACACCGCGGCGGGCCCCTCACGCTCGCTCTTGAGTGTGATGCCGATCCGCTTCAGCCGCCCGGCGAGGTCGGCCCCTCCGAGGTCGTAAATGATGCGATCGAATTGCAGGTCGGGCGTTCCCCGATCAGAAAACGTAACCATTGGAAATCC
>JAUXLW010000199.1 GCA_030623545.1 Acidimicrobiia bacterium
CAAACCGCATACGGTTCGGCCGATGCCAGGCCTGGTAGGTCAGACTTCGTGGAATTTCTCGAGTGGCGCCGGGAGCAGAGATGACAGAAGATTCTGCCGACCTCAAAGCTGCCCTGCGAGCGATCCCCGGAGTGGCCGACGCGGAAGTGTCGGACGGGTTTGCCGAGGGAGTGCGAATCAGGCTGGAAGTAGATGCCGATGCGACAGAAGTGTCGGGCATGGTGCGTGATGTCCTGGCCGGGCGCGGCCTCAGGGGGAAGATGGCCCCACCGCAGGATCATGTGGAGCCAAGCGGTCCACCCCCACCCCCGGCTGAATCCGCCAGGATTCTGGCGGGGCCCGGCCTGGTGCCCACCACACTCATATCGGCAGCTGCCGAACTAGCTGAGGCTCCGCCGCGTCCGGACGTCGACGTCTTCATCCGCTCTCCCGAGCAGGTCCCGGTCATGATGTCGCCCGATCCGATACCGAGACTAGAGACTGAGGAATCCACCGTCACGCCCGGGCTACCCGGTGAATTGTTGGCGCAAGTGCGTGTCCAGGAGGACCGTGACGGGGTCGCGGTCACCATCGAAACCGATGGTGGGCGGAGCGTGACCCGGCGAGGGCGGCCCAGCGACGCCGGCGTTCAGGAAGCCGTCGTCGCGGCTGTTGGAGAGCTTTCGGGAGACCAGCCGCCGCCGGTTCTGACCGAAGTTACCGAGCATGCCAGGGGGGAGCGAGCGGTGGTGACGGTGTTGCTGCAACGCCACGATGGGAGCTTTCATGTTGGCTCTGCCATGATCGGCGCCGAGAAGGCTTTTGCCCTTGCCAGGGCTGCCTGGGCGGCATTGTCCCAAGCGGGATAGCAGCGATTCACCACCCAGGGTCCACGGCCTGATACGCTACGTGACGCTGGTGCCGATCGAGGTGAGATGCGAGTCGTTGGATACTTGAGGGAGAGCTCCGGCCCTGAAGAGGGCGATCCGGCTTTTGTCCAGGGCGAGGCGCTGCGCAGATGGGTGAGGACCACCGGGCACAACCTGGTCTCCGTCTGCCAGGACCTACGCCAGGAGGGCCATGCTCTCGAGAGAGACGGTTACCAGGCTCTCCTGGGGGTGGTCTCGAGTGGCCGGGCCGACGGCGTGGTGATGTCATCGCTCGAGGCGCTCTCGTCCGATCTCATGATTCAAGAGATCATGATCTGGGACTTGCGCCGCCGGGGAGTAACAGTTCTTTCAATCGACGAGGCAGACCATCAGCTTCTGTTGCAGCCGAGCAAGGAACGCATGTTGATGCGCGACCTGCTTGCCCGACTCGAGGATTACTACGAGTGGGCCTATCCGGCCGGCGCGGAGGATTCCGAGGACGAGGAGTTCGATGATGAGGATGAGGTCATCGTCCAGCTGATCCCTGCCAGCGAGCAATAGGCGGCAGCCAAGGGGTCTGCTGATCGGTGACATGCATTGGCCAGCAGGCTCCAAGGAGCCGGCATCGGCCACCGTCAGAACGAGCCTGCCAGGTATGGCTGCCAGCTGGGGTGGGGAGGCGCCCCCAGGTTCACCAACACCCAGCCGTGGCGGCGCGGTGCCTGTGGCGAAACCTGCAGGCGCATGCCGGCTTCTCTGGGTGTGCGATTTCCCTTGTGGAGGTTGCATCTTCGACACGACGCGACCACGTTCTCCCACGAGTGGGTGCCGCCCCGGGACCGGGGCACAACATGGTCGATGTTCTCGGCCGCAGTACCGCAGTACTGGCAAGAGTGACGGTCGCGCGCAAAGACCGCTCGTCGGTTGAGGGCGACCCGTCTGGCGTATGGGACTTTGACGAAGGTCCGCAACCTTATGACTGTGGGCAGCAGATGGGTGGCGCGCTCCGAATGCCAAACGTCGCCGCTGTCCTCGACGACCACTGCTTTCTGGCGTAACACGAGGACGACGGCCCGCCGCGCTGAAACAATTGAAAGCGGCTCGTAAGTTGCGTTGAGGATCAAAGCCCGCATGAGAGCGAGATTAGTTGCTGGCCGGTGTAGGGGGTGGGTTCGGGGTTACGACCGGATAAGGAGGACCGAACAGGGCGCATGCCGTGCCACCTTCGTGCCGACGGCCCCGAGCAGGCCTTCGAACAGTCCGAGCCCGTGAGTACCCAGCACCGCCAGGTCGGCTTTGGACTCCTTGAGGTGGGCGATAATCGTACGAGCCGTGTTTTCGCTCTCGAGAATCTCCACGGTGACAGACACACCGGCAGCCTCGAGGGCTGCGACTACGGGCCTGGTTCTTTCGTCGCGCTGGTTGGCGAGGTACTGATCGATGATGCTGTCCTCGCCCGGGAAGTCCCTTCCCACGTCGGGCTCGGCCGGAGCAATGCCCACATATTCGGCGTCGGCATCCACGGCAGGGCTCGACCGCTCTCCATAAACCGCCCGCAAATCGGAAAGCAAGCGGCGGGGGACTTCGACCACCGTCAGCACCGTGACTGTGCCGCCGGCTGCCAGCGGTGCCACCATTTCCGAGGCGGTGGCAGCGTCGAGCGCTCCATCAGTGGCAATGACGATGTTCACATGTCCTCCTTTTCGCGGTCAGCCTACCTGGCTATCGTGATCCTTTGCCACCGGTGCCCAGGGATCGGTACCAATGAAGTCACGGGCGTTGAGCTTGGCGCCTGAATCCTCGCTGACATGCTGGGCAGCCAACCGCAAGAAGATCGGTGAAATGTCGGCCGGGGTGGGGATGGTCGTCGGGTCCTCTTCCGGCATGGCTTCGGCCCGCATCGGAGTGGCGGTCCCGCCAGGGTTGACTGAGTAGACCTTTCCGTCCCACTCGTCTGCCAATACCTCCAGCCACCCGTCGAGCGCAGCCTTGGACACGGCATATGCGCCCCAACCCCGGCGCCCCTTGCGGCCGACTGAGCTCGCAAGGCCGATGATGGTTGCAGTGGGCGAAAGCAGCGGCACCAGCTCCTGGTGCAGCAGGTGGAGGGATGTGAGGTTCATGTGGAGAACTTCATGCCAGGCATCTTCCGGATAGCTGCCTAGCGGCGCCTTCGGTCCTAGAGCGCCGGCGGCGTGGACCACAACATCGATGGGAGCCAGGCGCATCGCCTCAGTTGCGACTACGTGGCGACCCTTGGCGCTGCCGAGATCGGCCGGGACGACAAACACCTGTTGTCGGTCGAGTCCCTCGATTGTCTTCAGCAGCTCGGCTTCGCGGCGAGCGACCGTCATCACTTTTGCTCCGTGGGCGACGTACCGGCGCACGAGGTCGCGCCCGATGCCGGATGAGCCTCCGGTGACCAAGATGGAGCGATTCGAGAGCATCAGATGACGAGCCTACCGTCGATCGTTTTGGTGGATCATGGTGTCTCGGGGCCCGGTCGGGCAGGTCCGCTCGGCCGGCATCACCTCGCTCGGCTCAGCGGCGTAGCTTTCCCTGCTCCACCAGTGGAGCCCTATGCCTGAGTACCATTTCGAGGCTGGCTAAACGACCGGGGAATCGATGGGAGAGCAAGGAAGGTGACACAACCTCAAGGACGCTGAGGTGTCGGGCGCCGGGTTTGTAGCGCGAGCCGGGCATCTGGCTCACGATCTAGTAATCGTCGACACTCATGTCGACCTGCCCGATCGCCTTTCCAAAAAGCCGGCCGATGTGTCTCGATCCGCCAACGACGGCGAGTTCGACTACCCACGGGCAATGCAAGGAGG
>JAUXLW010000130.1 GCA_030623545.1 Acidimicrobiia bacterium
GGAGACCCGACACAGGTCTGAGACGCTGGAATGCGCGTCCGGCCGGGTCTGTTGAATGGGGAAGGGAAGCATCAAAGGAACTCTATGCCCCAATTCACGAAGACCATTCTGATCGACGCCCCCCGCTCCGAGGTGTGGCGTACGCTTGCCGACCTCGAAGCTGTCGAGCTTTACTCGCCCTCCGTCAAGACCGCCACGTACACCTCGGACGAACGCGAGGGGGTGGGGGCAAGCCGTTACTGCGACTTCCACGGTCCCGGCTCGGTCAACGAGCGGGTCATCAACTGGGACGAGGGTGAGCGCCTGGGAATCCACATCGAGAAGGGGTTTCCGGCCGAAAACGTCATTGCCGACTTCCGGTTGCGCGACGAGGACGGCGGCACGAGAGTCGATGTCCATTTCAGCTACGAACGAAAGTATGGGCCCATCGGTGCTCTCATGGACCGGCTGATGATGCGGTCTTATGCCGAAAAGGCCATGCACAGCCTGGTCAAGGGACTCAAGCGCCACACCGAGACCGGCGAGCGCCAGGAACCCCGGTCACGCACCCGCGCGTAACAATCCCGTGCGGGAGTGGTGGGGTGTTTAGTTGCTTGCGGAGTGCAGGCAGTCGTCACGTGAATGTGGTCTGTTGATCTTCGAGGCTGCTCAGTAGGCCTGGTTCGTGACCGCTGGGGCGCCGTGGTGCAGCCCTCGTCGGCCCAAGCGACCGCCCACCGTCCCTGAGCGGCACTTGTGAGAGCACATGTGCCATGACTGAAGGATGCATTGGCTGCCTCCGATCGGCATCTCGACGCTTCTTGTTTCGGCTAGCGCTCCCTGCTCTCCGCCAGGCTGCGTAGGAGGGCGTCGGCCAAGGCACGATTGGTTGTGATAACGGGGATCCCGAGTTGAGCTTCCAATTCCGTCAACAACCCCGCGGTCCGTAGGGCCGTGCACGAAATGACCAGGGCCTCAAGCCCGGACAAGTCGGCTCGGTGCACGGCGTCGACGATGGATGCCGGGGAAACATCGGACGGCACCGCTCCGGGGGGCGTACGAAGGCGCAGCCCGACGGCCACCTCGATTCCGCGTTCCTGGAACAAATGAGTAAGGGCCCGGTTGGTTTCCTCCCTGTAGGGCGTCATGAGGCCGATCCGTCCGGCCGAACGTTTGGCGAGACTTGCCAGGTAGGCGCCGATCGGTTCCACCACCCGGACGCCGGGAAGGGCGGCCTCGACGAGCTGAATCAGACGGTCCGGGCCCAATGCCACTGCCGCGGATGCGCAACCAACCGCAACTACATGACATCGCCGGGAAAGAAACGAAGCACCCCGGCTAAACGCCGTCTCCATCTCACGGAACCCATCCAACGTCAGTGACACCGGCATCCCGACACGAGACGATTGGACATCGACGTCTTCCGACGCAAGGAACCCACGCACCTCGGCATCAACCGCTCGGTCTTCGGCAAGGGCCAGCAAGCCGACGATCGTTCGGCGGCGAGGCATCGATGCCTCGACACCAACGTCTACCCAGCGGGCATGACCGGGATTTGGCATCTGCTCAGTTGTCACGGCTCAACTCTACGAGTCGCCTACCGGATCCTGTGCTCGCGTCAGACTGTTCATAATGCAAAACTCCCAGGCCCGGGCAAGATAGGCGGATGCCGGTCAGGTCGGTCTCTACGGTCCAGACAGTGGGACTCGACGAGACGGCCGAGTCCCAGGAAGGCGGACGGGGTCGGCCGATCCTCGTAACCTTCGCCCTCGCCCTGGCGCTCGTGGCACTGTTACTCATCGGGGCATGGGTGGCGCGGCTGCCCGCCGATGAACGGGTGGCCCGGGCCTTCGCGGCCGCCGTCGACGAAGGCGATGTGAGAGAAGCGCGGCGCTTCATTGAGAATCCGACCATCGTGATGTGGCCGACTTATTGGAGCGTGCTCAACACCGAGCACATCTCGCCGTTCGGCGACCGCCTTGACGACTACGTCGAGTACCACCACGCGCTCGGAACTGAAACGACCTTGAGTAATTGCACCGATCGACCTACCTCGCCCGATGAGGTTTCCGACTACGACAACTGGGTGCGATGTGACTATGTCCAGACCGACGCCCTCGCCTCAAGGATCGAGGGAACCGGTGGGGCCACGACCGGCCAGCTGAGCTTTGGCATGAGGGACGGCAAGATAGGGACGGTTTTCGTCATTCGCTCAGATCAGCTGCTGGAATTGGCGCGCTTTCGAAACTGGCTCACCGCCACCCATCCTGAGAGCTATGCCAAGTTGCTGCAACGGCCGGCCGTCCTGCAGATCGATGTGCCGATCATGGGTTTGGTCGCCACCGACTACAACAGGGAAACTGCGGCGGCTCTTCTTCGGTTTGCCGACGATTACGTTCGAACCGGATCACCCTGAACCCGACGACTCCACCCTCGCGATAGTGTGACCGCCGGTGATAGGAAGCGTCGCTGTGTCGATCCCATCGTCGAGGCCTGCCCCTCCAAAAGGCCGGGGTATCGCAATGGAACGCCCTCGTGAGATCTCGGTGATTGCTGTCATTACAGGACTCGGCAATGTCTGGCGTCGGCGGCCTTCAGCTTTGATCTTCGAAATACCAGAAAATGACGCGCCGCTCAATGGCTGTGCCGATGCCATAGATGACAAGACCGATGAAGGCGACGACGAAGATAGCTGCAATCATCTCGTCCGTCTTCACCAAGGACCTGGCCTCGACCACCAGGAAACCGAGCCCGTCGGTGGCCACCACCATCTCCGCGACCACCACGTTGGTCAACGCATAGGTGATTCCGAGCTTGACGCCGACCATGATTGCGGGCAAGGCGGCCGGGAGTCGTATGCGCCGCAATATGTTAACTTCTCGCATTTTCAGCGAACGGCCTAGTTCAACTAGTTCCGGTTCCACGCCCGTCAGACCCAGAAGCGTTTGAACCAAAATGAGAAAGAAGATCGCAAAGCTGGCAAGGGCCACCTTGACGCCGACCCCGATTCCGAACCACACCAGAAACAGAGGGACAAAGGCGACTTTGGGGACGATGCGGAAACCGAGTAGTAGTGGATAGAGGGAGCGCCGCAGGAAGGGCGAGTAGAAGATCCCGATTGCGGACACAAATCCCAGGGTCCCACCGGCCGCGAATCCAAGCAACATCTCATAGACAGTTATGAAGCCTGCGCTGGCGTAAGTGCCCGGGTTCTCTATGAGCGCATCCGCCACGGAACTGGGTGGAGGCAGCACGATTGGGTGAAAGTTCCGTACGTCGACTACGACGATCCACGCCAGCACGATTGCGGTCAAGGTCAGCAGCAGCTCTTTGCTGTTCCACACCCGGTGCCGGATATTGGCCAAACGGCTAGGGGGAAGCTGGTCGCCGGCAGCGCTTCTCAGTACCAAAACGTGATCTTTCGTTCGAGCCACAGAAACCCGAAGTACGCGACAATGCCGAAGGCGGCCACCACCATGATGGCGGCGATGATGAACTCGGTATTGGAGAACGCGGCGGCCTCAACGATGCGAGAGCCGATGCCAGTACTCGGGACGATGATCTCACTCAAGACTCCCCCGATGAACGCTTCGGTGAGGCCGATTCGCAGTCCCGCCAACACGAATGGCATGGCAAACGGAAGGGCGATCTTGCGGAACGTGAAAAATTGGCTTCCCTGGAGCGATTGTGTGAGTTCCACCATCTCTCGATCAACGCCCTGCAGCCCGGTGATGGTGTTCTCGGTCACCGGGAAGAATGCCAGGAGTGAGGTGACCCATAGCTTGTACTGAAGTCCTGCTCCCCACCACAGAATGAACAACGGAATGAACACTGCTTTGGGAATGACATAGAGCGCTACCAGGACTGGGTAGATGGCTCGCCTCACGGGTGGGATGTAATTGATGAGGATTCCCGAAACCAGCCCGAAGACACCTCCGATGAGAAAGCCCCAGCCGATGGTCCATAGCGTGGTGAGCATGTTGTCAACCAGGAAATCGCCCTGGTTGCGGAGAATGTCAAAAACTCGAGATGGGGGTGGCAACACCACGGGATGGAACCCGGTGACCCAGATCGCCACTTGCCAGCCAAAGACCAGTATCGCCGCGAACAACAGCGGGTCGGTGAATCGCCTGATACGTCCGGATTTCTCGCCGATCTGAGGAGCGGCCGACTCCGCCTGGGCGACATTAGTGGCGGTCAACCGACGCCCTTCCCGGCTGGGAATCCGTTCACAGCGTTGGTACCTCTTCCGGCGGAACGTCGCCGGCCCCCAAGCCGATAAGGTGCCGGGTCGCCACTACCTGTTCGAGGAATTCCACAGTCTCTCGCATCTCGGGCAATCGGGGCCTCGGCAAGTCGACCACCACCTCGCCGAGAATGGTCCCAGGCCGGCGCGACATGACAAGTATGCGGTCGGAAAGGAACACCGCCTCGGGAATGTGGTGAGTGACGAAAATGACTGTCTTTTTCGTCTCGCGCCAGATGCGAAGCAACTCCTCGTTCATGAATTCCCGGGTGAACTCGTCGAGCGCTCCAAAAGGCTCGTCCATGAGCAACAACTCCGGATCGTGGATCAGGGCACGACAGATGGATACTCGCTGCTGCATGCCCCCTGACAACTGTTTCGGGTAGGCATCTGTGAACTCGCGGTAACCTAAGAGGAGAGCACATGCTGCGCTTCGCCTTTCGGCGGCTGGTCTTTCTGGTTTTTGTGATCCTCGGGATCTCTGTTACTATGTTTACCATCATGTACCTTCTACCGGTCGACCCGGCCCGGGCGGTGGCCGGCAAATTGGCCGGACCGGAGCAAATAGAGGCCATCCGCATCGCGCTGGGCCTGGACAAGCCACCCCACATCCAGTACCTGAACTACATGCGGAATCTGCTGCGCGGCGACCTGGGCA
>JAUXLW010000094.1 GCA_030623545.1 Acidimicrobiia bacterium
GGGGGCCGTCGTCGGGATTGTGCTGCTCAAGGCTCTCAGTGATTCGGCCGTCGACCTGTTGATCGGCGGGATCGTCCTCGGGGCGGTGGTAGTCATCGGCAGTGGGGTAACGGTGCCGCACACCAGGGCGACCAGGTTCGCAGCGGGAACCGTCTCCGGGGCTACCGGGCTGGTGGCCTCCATCGGGGGCCCTCCCCTGGCTCTGCTCTATCGTGACGCGGGCGGCGGCACGCTCCGTTCGAGCCTCAACGCCGTTTTCATTATTGGCATCCTCGTCACGGTCGGAGTGCGGACCGCTGCCGACGAGATCTCGTCAGACGAGGTCAAGGTTGCCCTGGTCCTGCTTCCTGCCGTCTTCATTGGCTTCTTTCTCAGCCGCAACCTCAAAGAACGGGTTGAAGGGGCCCTCCTGCGCAAGCTGATACTGGCGGTGTCGGCCTTCGCCGCCGTCGGGGTGGTCGTGAAGGCACTGGCCTAACCCTCGTCGACGCCTCCGAAACGGCGCCGACGCTGCTGGTACTCGGCGATGGCGGCCACCAACGCGGGGCGATCAAAGTCCGGCCATAACACGGGCGTGAAAACCAGCTCGGAGTATGCCGATTGCCAGAGCAAGAAGTTGCTGGTGCGTTGCTCACCGCTGGTGCGGATGATCAATTCCGGCTCCGGCATCTCCGGCACGTAAAGCCGGGCGGAAACCAGTTCGGCGTCCAATTTCGTCGGGTCGAGTCTCCCGGAAGCGACGTCCAGAGCAATGGTGCGCATCGCGTTGACAATCTCGTTGCGCCCCCCGTAGTTGAAGGCAAAGACCACCCGCATGCCGGTGTTGGCTTTCGTCTTCTCCTCGCTCTCCGCCATACGGGCCACCACCCGCTCTGGTATTCGCGGATCGTCCATGTCGCCTATGAAATGCAGGCGGATGTTCTTGGCGGCCACCTCGTCGCGGTGCCGGACCAGCAAGCCTTCGTTGAAGGCCATCAGAAACTCGACCTCGTCGGCCGGCCGGCTCCAGTTCTCAGTGGAGAACGCGTAGACGGTCAGCCATTCGATGCCAAGGGACTGGCAGTTGTCAATCGTGTCGAAAAGAGACTGCTCACCGGCGGCGTGCCCTGCCGTTCGCTCCAGTCCCCGGGCCCCGGCCCAGCGACCGTTGCCGTCCATGATGATTCCGATATGGCGGGGAATCCGGGCCGGATCGAGCTCGTCAACCATCAAACACGCTGAGGCTCTCCAACCGGCGCTCGAGGTGGTACTCGACGAAACGCCGGGTGATGCCCATCGCTTCACCGGAGAACTCTGAAGAATCAGGCGGCAGCTTGCCCAGGTCGGCGCTCGCCAGAGCCGCCAGATAATCGGTGAGGCCATCGCGAAGCTTTACTCCCCGGTCGGGGCTGCACCGGGTGCATACCACGCCACCCGAAGCCAGACTGAACCGATGGATATCGGAAGTGCTCCCACATTCAGCACAAGCCACCAGTGCCGGAGCCAGCCCCAGCACCTCGGCCAGCTTGAGCAAGAACGCCGAAACGAGGTCGGCTTGAGCCGGCCCGGCCTCCAGCGCTCGCAACCCCCTCTGCAGTAGCAAGAAGAGGCGATGGGAGGCTTCTCCCTCCTGGGCGACGGCATCAATCGCCTCCACCATCGTCCCGGCCGCCACCACCCGATCCAAATCAAGGCGCAGATGGGGAAACGGTTCCACCACCGAGACCTGAGTGATCGTGTCGAGATTGCGGCCCTCGTACAGCAAAAGATCGACATGGGTGAACGGCTCGAGGCGTCCCCCAAAGCGGCTCTTGGTCTTGCGGATGCCCTTGGCCACCGCGCGGAGCTTGCCGTGGTTAGGGCTCAACAGCACGACGACCCGATCGGCCTCGCCGAACGGATAGCCGCGCAGGACAATGCCCTGATCGTGCCTCAATGCCATGTAGCCACGCTACCGGCGTCCGGCAGGCAAGCCGGCCTTTCCCCAGGTGAAGAGCAGCTGGGCGCCCTCCGACAGCTCAATGAAATTGCCGGCCGGAATGACGTCACCCTGGAAGTAAGGTGGCAGCGATGACGAGCCTGCCCGACGCATACGCCCCGCGCGAGGTTGCCGCCCGGGTGCGCGACGTCGGAGTCACCAAGGCGCGCATGGATCTGATGACCATGTTTACGCTCTCCGGGCTCGCCGGGGCCTTCATAGCCCTGGGAGCGCTGTTCTTCACGGTCACCGTCACGGACCCCACCGGTGGCTTCGGAATCACCAGATTGGTGGGAGGCCTGGCTTTCAGCCTTGGCCTGGTTCTCGTGATCGTCGCCGGAGCCGAACTGTTCACAGGCAACAATCTGATGGCCATGGCCTGGGCATCGAAGTTGATCTCCGGCAGGGAGCTGCTCCGCAACTGGATCGTCGTTTACATCGGGAATGCGGTGGGAGCCCTCGGTACCGTGGCGCTCGTGTGGGCCGGCAAGGTAGATGAGTTCGGTGGTGGCGAAGTTGGTGAAAGAGCGTTGGCGATCGCCGAGTCCAAGGCAGGCCTGGAGATCCCCGAGGCAATCGCCCTCGGCATCATGTGCAACGCCCTGGTGTGCCTGGCAGTGTGGCTAACGATGGCCGGGAAGACCGTGACGGACAAAGTGCTGGCGATCATCTTCCCCATCACCGCATTCGTCGCCATCGGTTTCGAACACTCGATCGCCAACATGTTCTTCCTCCCCTACGGCATCGTCCTCGACGACTTCGCCCGGGGCAGCCTGATCACCGACTCGCTGACGAACCTGGGCGCGGTGACTATCGGGAACATCATCGGCGGGTCGCTGCTGGTCGCCGGCGTTTACTGGCTCGCCTACCTTCGTGACAGCGTCGGTAGCGACTGAGAGTCTGTCAATATGGACGGATGTGGACCAATGATTACAGCGCGGCGTTGAGGAAATCTGGAGATCCGGCGATCAAGGTGGTCGATGAGGAGGCAATCCTCGACTTCACCCGCGAGGTGGCCCATGGCAGCGAGCGCAAGGACGCCCCCTTGGCAACGTTTCTGGCCGGCTGGTACGTCGGCGCCCGGGTTTCCCAGGGGGCCGATCCGAACCAAGCGTGGAATGAGGCTGCGGAGCTCGGCAGACGGCTACTGGAGGGGTGAGCCGTAGGCGGCCAACCCGGCCGCCACGGCCTCTACCGTGTCGGCGCCAAACCAGGAGCGGCCGTCCTCCCCCCATTCCCGCCAATCGGCTTCGGCAACTTCGTCGACCGGTACTGCATCGAGGAGCGTTTGCAGGGAGCCACCCTCCTTCAGTGTCGCCTGGGACTGGCCGGCCAGGGATGCCGGATAAATCGCGACCGTCACTTGCCTGACATCATCTGCCACCGGGACCACCACCCGTTCGCCATCAAACCTCGCCGCCAGGGACCGCAGTGTCGGACCGCGCACGAAAGGATGGTCGACCCCCACCACCACCAGCGCCTGCGACGGCTCGGCCCGCTCCATCACCGTGGCGACTCCGACCAGCGGCCCCGCGAACCCCGTCTGCTGGTCTGGCACACATTCGTAACCCAGCATTCGTCCTTCCCGACCCGAAATCAGGATCCCACCCTCAGCCGCTTGCTCGAGAGCAGTGGCCACCCGGCTGATCATGGGGACACCGGCCACCTCAACTAGTGCCTTGTCGGTACCCATGCGACGGCTGGCCCCACCGGCGAGCACGACACCGATGAAAGCGGCGTGGTCGGGGGCGGTCACGGGTTACCCATCCTGGCCGCCGCGGGACACTAGAAGCCGAGCCGGTCCAGTAGCTGGGGCCGGTCCTGCCAGCCCTTCTCGACTTTGACTCGCAAGTCCAGGTAAACGGGAGTGGCCAGCAGCTTCTCGAGGTCCTCCCGGGCTTCCTGGCCAACCGTTCGCAGCAGTTCTCCCTTGGCCCCGATCACTATCGGCTTCTGCGACTCGCGCTCGACGATGATCCGGGCGCTGATGTAAGTGGTCCCGTTGGCCCGTACCTCCACCTCGTCGGTTGTAACAGTCAAAGAGTGGGGCAGCTCCTCGTGCAGCCGCGACAGGTACTTCTCCCGCACGATCTCGGCTATCACCTGGCTCTCCGGCTGATCGGTGAACATGGTCTCCGGGTAGAAGGCCGGGCCGTCGTCGAGCAGTGCCACCAGCTCATCGAGCACGGCGCCAACACCGTCTCCTTTCAACGCGCTGATGGGCACATAGGCAGCGAAGTCCCAGGCCCCGGCCGTTGCCAGTTGGGAGGTGATCTGGGACTTGGAGGCGGTATCGATCTTGTTCAACGCCACCACCGTCTTGCTTCCGACATCGGTGAGACGCTGGGCGATGCGGCGATCCCCGGGGCCGATGGGGGCGCCGGCATCGAGAACGAACAGCACGGCGTCGGCATCCGCCAGCGTGCCGTAGACGAGCCGGTTGAGTCTTTCTCCCAGCTCGGTGCGGGGTTTATGCAGCCCGGGAGAATCCACCAGAATCACCTGGGCATCTTCCCGGTGCACCACACCGCGAATGGTGTTGCGGGTGGTTTGGGGCCGCGAAGAAATAATGGCCACCTTTCTCCCCACGGCAGCATTGACGATCGTCGACTTGCCGACATTGGGCCGTCCAACGACGGCGACAAATCCGGACTTCATGGACGGCGGCAGAGAACCCGTGCGATCCGCCGCCCCTGCACTCGATCGGCGGTGAGGGTGACCCCGTCGTACTCGAACTCCTCCCCTTCCTTGGGGACCCGGCCGGCAAGCGCCAGCACCAGACCACCGACGGTGTCCCACTCTTCATCAGGGAACTTCACCTCGAACAGTTCGCCCAGGTCATCAACCGGCAATCGAGCGTCAACCAGATAACCGTCCTCCACCGGGACGACCAGTTCCTCGGCCTCGTCGAACTCGTCGGCGATCTCCCCGACGAGCTCTTCAATGATGTCTTCAATCGTGACAAGCCCGGCAGTCCCGCCAAACTCGTCGACCACCACCGCCATATGCACCTGGTTGGCTTGCATCTCCCGCAAGACTTCGGAGATGCGCTTGGTCTCCGGAACGAAGTAGCTCGGGCGCATCAGTTGCTCCACCCGCTTGACGGCGGCGCCCTCGTCCATCGACCGCAGCAGGTCACGGGCGTACAGGATCCCGACGATATCGTCGGGGCCATCCCGGGAAACGGGAATTCGGGAGAATCCTTCAGCCAGGGATAGATCTACGGCCGCGTCGCTCGACGCCGACTCGGCGATGGTGGTCATATCCGTCCTGGGAACCATGATCTCGCGCACTATCGCGTCCGTAAACTCGAGAACGGACGAAATCAGCTCCCGCTCCTCCTCTTCAAGGGCGGCCTCGTCGAGATCCGGGTCCTCCAATGCCTCATCTTCATCCTCTGCCACGAGATCAACAGCCCGGCTGCCGAGGCCCACCGCCCCATCGAGAAGGCGCGAGAACCGATAGGCCAAAATCCGGGGATGACTCCGGCCCCACCTGCGGGGAAGCAGGTCCCCAAAAAGGACCAGAGCCAGGCCCAGGCCGAACAGGCCCACAACGAGGCGCCATCCACTCAACTCATGGCCAAGCGCCCAGGCGGCTGCCACTCCGGCAGTCACCAACAGAACCGAGGTGACAGTGCCGAGCGACGGCTGTATTCGCGAGATGTCGTCAAGGATTCCGGCCACCCTGGCGGCTCTCTCATCACCCTCGGCCGCGTCATGCAAGGCGTCGGCTCGCGGGGTCCTGACCAGGCTGGCCCCGGCCGACCGCAGGAAGGCCGTCATCACCAGGAGAAAGAAGGACA
>JAUXLW010000243.1 GCA_030623545.1 Acidimicrobiia bacterium
CCCAGCCCACGCCGGTAGGCCACTGGGAATCGAGCGAACAGCCCTCCCAGGAATGGCCCGATCACCGCGAACGGTGCCAGCGTCACTGCCAGATAAAGAACGACGTTCCCGCGAGCCTCACTCGGGTCCGGTGTGAGGAAGAGGATGTCCGCCAGGGCCACCGTTACCAGCGTGTCGCCGGCGGCGTTCAAGGCGTGGGATACCACTAAAGCGCGGAATCGCGGGCCCTTCGCCGACAAGTAACCGTCGACTCTGCGAGCCACGGCGGAGCCGGTCCGCCTGGTGGCAGCTCTGGCACGGGAAGTCCGACGCTGCTCCATGACTGCACGCTACCGGCGCAATGCCCGTTCTACTCGGACCGACCTGCCTTACGCACTGCCTCAGCTTGCTCGTGCCGGGAGTACTCGATTATTTCCACGAAGAGCTGATGGACCACTTTGGCGTCCAAACCGAGCAATTCAGCCTCCTGGCGAAAATCGGCCAACAGGTCTTCTTCTCGATCCGGAGACCGGAGCGGGATTCCCTCCTCCACCTTGATGTGGGCAATGTCCACCGCCCCCTTGACTCGACGCGCCAACAACCGAACGATTTCCCGATCGATCACATCGATGTCGTCCCGCAGATGGACAATCCCCAAAGCGTGCATCAACGCCAGGTACTCATCCTTGTCGAGCTGGTGGGGTCCATCGGTACGCGCCTCGTCGGGACTGGGGTGCACCTCCACCATGAGCCCATCGGCCCCGGCAGCCCGGCCGGCGAGCGCCAACGGAAGGACCAGATCGCTGGCTCCCGAGGCATGTGATGGATCTATGAGCACCGGCAAATGGGACAGCTGCTTCACCCTCGGCACCGAACCAATGTCGAGAGTGCTCGGCGTCTTGCTATCGAAGGTTCGAATGCCCTGCTCACAGAGCACCACCTGGGAGTTTCCCTCATTGAGGATGTACTCGGCGGCCAGCAGCCACTCCTCGATGGTCGCCGCCGGCCCCCGCTTGAGCAGAACCGGCTTCTCTGCCCGGCCAACGGCTCGCAGGAGTGCAAAGTCCTGCATGCTGAGTGCACCCACCTGGAGCATGTCGACCGATTCGGAAACCAGCCCGACATCGCCAGGCTCCACAACGTCACTCACAACCGGAAGACCGTGGGCATCTCCCGCCCGGCGCAAATGGCCAAGCCCCTGGGCTCCCAAGCCCTGAAAGTCATACGGCGACGTGCGGACCTTGAAGGCTCCCCCGCGGAGGATGGCGGCGCCTCCCTCAGCGACGAACTCGGCGGCAGCCATGATCTGGGCTTCCGACTCCACGGCGCAGGGTCCGGCAATGACGGTGTAACCGCCGGCCCCGATTCTGACGTTTCCAACCAGCACTGAGCTGGCACCATTTCCATTCCAATGGGTCTTGAGCTCCATAGGTTCTCCTCACGGCCCCGGATACAAAAACCCGGAGCCTCGGCTCCGGGTTGTCGGTACTTCTTCGCAGTCCTCTACCCGGGCGCCTGCCCGTAAAAGAAGAAAGCAAAGAAATAAGTGTGCATTAGGACGGGAAGCATAGCCGCTGGCGGGAACTCTGCAGATGTGAGGCCCGGGACTGCCAGCACCGACTTAGACAAGTATTCAAACCAGGGAATAAACACCCCTCTGAGGGCGCTGTACTGGTCACGACATTGAGGCTTACCGAAAGAGGAGAACTCCAATGACAGACACCGCCGGCTCTACAGCTCTCGTAACGGGCGCCAACTCAGGACTCGGTCTCGAGGCCGCGGCCCAGCTTGCGGAGCAGGGATACGACCGGGTGATCATCACCGCCCGCACAAACCAGAAGGCCGAGGCCGCCCGTGACGCTCTACAAACTCGCACCGGCCGCGATGTCTTTGAGACGATCACGCTCGACAACGACAAGCTCGATACCGTGGCAGCCGCCGCCGCCACGCTGGCCTCCCGGGCCGGGAAAATCGATTTCCTGCTCCTCAACGCAGGCATCGCCCCCACTAAGGAAGTCACTAAGACGAACGACGGAGTGGAGGCGACAGTCGCCGCCACCCTCATCGGTCACCACTTGCTCACCATGCGGCTCCTCGAGGAAGGCCTGCTGGCAAGTGACGCCCGCATAGTCATCGCCGGTTCAGAGGCGGCCCGAGGTGACGTCCCGACCTTCAACCCGATCGACGTAGACGAATTCGCTGCAGCCAACTTCGACGGTGACCTCGAGGCCGCCATCGAGGCTCAGATCCGCATGGATCCGCCGGCCAAGTACCACCCGGGAAATACCTATGCAACTGTCAAGGTCTTTGCCGCCTGGTGGGCAGCAGAACTAGCCCGCAAGCTTCCCGAAGGGATGACGGTCAACGCCGTGTCGCCCGGCAGCACCCCCGACACCAATGCAATTCGCAATGCACCGTTCTTCATGCGGCGAGTGATGCTCCCGATTTTCAAGTTCATCCCGGGGATGTCCCACTCGCTCGGAGACGGAGCAGGCCGCTACCTCGAGGCAGCACGGTTCGGTCCCGAGGTCACCGGCAAGTTCTTCGCTTCGAAGCCAAAGAAGATGACCGGACCCCTCGTCGAGATCGACATGGATCACTTCGATAACCCGCAGGGTCAGCGGGCCCTGTGGAATGCAACATCCAAGGTGGCCGGAGGTGTCGACTATCCGGTACATAACTAACTGACAAACGGGGCCGCGGCCAGCCTTAGCCGGGCTCAGGCGGTCCTCCCCATGGAGGAAGGTGAGAACCGGATTCGACAGGCTTTAAGGCTCCCCCTCCTCGCCTTCGCAAGCTCAGGCGGTCCTCCCCAGGGAGGACATAAGAAGGTACTTCAAA
>JAUXLW010000170.1 GCA_030623545.1 Acidimicrobiia bacterium
AACACCCGCTAGTTGGTTGGTGAGAACCCCTGTAAACACGGGGGTTTTCACCGATTAGCACAGCGTTCTCATGGCTCGGATTAAAAGTCCGCTGCTCTACCGATTGAGCTACGGGCCCACAGGGAGGGTAGTTCCAAGTGTCAGAACGAGAGGGGCCTGGTTGAGCGTGCTCGCCGCGCGACAGAGAGACGCCACCGTGCACGGAAGCTCACGCGCCAAACGGTGGGAACCTTTTCGTCGGCCCGACGCGTCGTAATGACGACTCAAAAGGTCCCCATCCACTATTTCAATGTGAGGTTCCACGAATGAAGATGTCCCTGATGGCTGTGTTCACCGTGCTGGCGCTCGTCGCCGCCGCGTGTGGCTCGGGCAATGAACAGGCCGCCCCCGGAGCACCGGCTGGTTCGGACCAGTCCTCGGTGCTCCCACCGAACTCCAATCCTGACGATACGCCGGCCGTTGCCGGCGCCTGCATCGCAGATGAGCCCGACTGCGACGACACGGCTGTACCCGGCGGAGACCCGTCCGATCTACCGCCCCCAACTGACACCCCTGACGAACCATCCCCGACCGGCATGCTGGTTGACGGAGGCCTGAGCGTCGCCGACGCCCTCGCCACAGATGCCACCGGCGTAATTGCCGTGAAGGGCCTTCTGCTCATAGACGAGCAGGGCGCCCGCCTGTGCGAACTGTTTGCCGAGTCCGCCCCGCCCCTGTGCGGCGGTGCTTCGATCCTGGTGACCAATTACGAGGAAGTGCTGTCGGTTCCGCTGACCAGCGCGCAGGGCGTCAGCTGGGCGGACCAGTTGGTGTCCTTCCTTGGTGAGATCGTTGACGGCACACTCGTCGTAGACCCCACCGTCGCCCAGTAGACATCCGCCCGACTGAGCCGCGACGGCTAGCCCGACAGGACACCCAACCCCAGAGCGGTAAGACCAACCATTAGCAACAACATGGCGTACTGGGTGCGAACCGCGGTTTCGGACCGAAACACACGCAGAGCCCGTTCGTGGGCCAATACCACTCCGGCTACATGGCCGAGAACGATGGCGGTCACCTGCACGTACCAGACGGCTTCGGCAGACATCCAGAAGTTGACTTTCCAATCACCTGTGCCGAGCAGATTCCAGCCAGACCCGAAGGGATCGCTCAACTCATGGATCAGTTGCTGACCTTCGAACACAATGAACGTGAAGTAGTGGGCAAAGGCATACGCCAGGGCGATGGGCACCAGCGTGTGAGCAAACGAGCGGGCCACGTCTAAAACCGTCATGTCGGAGTCACCGAGCCGGGCCGCTGCGGCCGATGCCAGCAGATAGGCAGTCCCGACCAGGGCGACAACGGCCAGCAAAGCAAGAGTGGCGAACCACTCCTGGCCGGCAGTCGACTCAAAGGTTGAGAGCCAGAAGTTGGTCTCGGACAGACCGTCGTAGGTGACGGTCCCGATCATCGCTATGACAAGCGCCACCAGCCCGGGACGAACCGTCAATGCGGGAAGCGACCGCAACCAACCCCGCCACATCAAACGCGGTGGGCCATCAAGCGCCTGGGCTCCCACTCCTTCAGGTCGCTCCAGGGCTACCGGGGCAATCTCGCTGATCAACCCGTTGTAGTTCTCGAACGCCTCACCGCTGCTCAACCCGGTCTCCACGCCAAGCAAACGGGTCATAGCCAAGACGTAGAGGGTGTAAACGATGGCGGCCAACGCCAGCGTTCGGGGCTGGGCATTGGTGGGCACCACCAGCTCCAACCAGGTGAACACCACAAAAGCTCCGGCCGCCGGCCATAAGCCGATAACCCTGCCGAGGTCCGGGCGCTCGGGAGCATCACGATTGATCCACCGGCTGAGGGTCCGCCACGGATTGAGGAAGACCCATGAGTTGCCCACAAGGGCAGACAGGAACGGGATCACCAGCCAGAAATAGATCCAAACCAGCACAGGTGAGAGCAAATTATCTGCCGAGTCCCCGTTGATGATCCCGGCCAGCACTACGAAGGTAAAGGCGACGAGCCCAAAAACCTGTAGCACCTTGCCCAACCGACGCAGGGATCCGCCGATGGGACGCCCGGCAACCGGTTCTTGCCAGCGGGGCTCCTTCCAGAGAGCTGCCACGAGCACGAACGAAAGGACTACTGCCAGGCCGGCCCCAACCATGAAGTAACTAGTGGGTACGGGGAGATCGGCTCGTCCACCGATCCCATGAGCCACGACGGGCGGAAAATGGATCAAGGGGCCACTTGCAGCTGCATGATCTCTTGTCCAGTGCCCTCCAGCTCCACGTCGAAAATACCGGGGATGTCCGCCACGAAATCGAGCACAGCCGGGGAGCCGGGAGCCACGCTAGCTTTGATGTCGTAGCCATGCAGGTGGACCTCGTCAGTGGTGTCGGCGGTGATTACCAACCGAACGGTGTGACCCAGCTCCACCGGCACCCGGCCAGGATCGTCTCCCGGGGCCGTCAGGTCTACCTCGATGAGGTCGAAGCCTGGAACAGTCGTGGTGGTGGTAGTAGTAGTCGACGTCGTTGCCGTGTCGGCCGGCACAGTCGTCGCTTGTGGGCGACTCGTGGTCGTCGGCGCCCGGGTGGTGAGTGCGGGATCCGCCGTGGTGCCCCCGGATCCGCCGTTGCAAGCGGCCACTACCAAGAGGGTGGCAGCGACGAGTGCTGCTCGAATCATCGTTGAAAGGCTAACCCCGCCGCGGCCGCAGAAGTTGACTCTGCTCAGCCGGAAGGTTCTCCCGGGTCCGGCCCGGTAGCCACCGGGAACCCGGCGGTCGACCAGTCGCTCCAGGATCCCGGATAGAGCAGCGGCCGACCCAGGCCGGCGTGCTCCATCGCCAACGCGTTGTGACAAGCGGTGACTCCGCTCCCGCAGTAGGCCACCACGGTCCCGGATCCATCAACACCCAAACTCCGGTAGCGCGCCGTCAGCTCGTCGACCGGCAAGAAGCGCTGGTCCGGGCCCAGGTTCCCCACATAGTCGGCGCTTATCGCAGTGGGAATATGGCCTGCTACCGGATCGATGGGCTCCACCTCTCCCCGGTAGCGATCGCCCGAGCGAGCATCGAGCGTCAGGATGAAACCGAGGCGCTCGCGGAGCTGGTCGCGGTCGACCGTCAGCCCCGGCTGGAGACTTACCGACAGGTCGGTCGCAGGATGGCTGGTGACATGATCAGAAACCGGGTGGCCGTCCTCCGTCCATGCAGTCAAGCCCCCGTCCAGGACGTAGCTGTGCTCATGGCCGATGGCTCGCAACATCCACCACAGACGGGAAGCGATGGCTCCCCCGCGATCGTCGTAGGCCACCACGCGATTCTTGTCGCCGATGCCGAGCCGGCCCATGCGAACAGCGAAGGCATCCCAATTGGGTAGCGGATGTCGCCCCGGCCCGTCTTCTGCCGACAGGTCGGTGTCGAGGTCCACATAGACCGCACCGGGGATGTGGGCCTCGAGAAAGGCCTCCCGCCCCCGCTCCGGCTCTCCCAGGTACCAGCGGGTGTCCGCCAGCCGAAGAATGGAATGGTCCAGGTGTTCTGCAAGCCAGTCGGTGCTTACTAAAGGTGAGGTGGTGGAGCCGTCTGCCACTTGGAGGGTCTACGAGAGAGGTTCGGCGGCGGCGGCTCTCCGACCGTCGGCAGTGAGGAGCTCGGGAGCGAATGCCACCGCCTCCCAGGGCCGGGCCACCACGTGCCACGCCAACAAGCCGGCCGAAATGGGAATCGAGATCGGGGCGTTGAACCGCACCCGGTTGTAGTTCACTACCGAGCCACGGAGCCAGGCAGCCGGTTCACTCCCCACTTCGAGCACCCAGCGACGCGGGATACGACCGTCATGGACCAATCGATAGGTATAACCCACCCCGGAGATCTCCCAGCGATTACCCCAGAACGAGTCCCGGGTTGCCCTGGCGAAAGGAACATCGTCCTCCACTGCCCGCACGATCCCCCAGCCGTCGGGTTGCAGGGTCCAGCGGGTGCCGTCTTTGAGAGTCACCCTGGTGTAGGCGTTGCGGGGACGACGGATGGCGTTGGCGAGCACCTCGCCGTGCTGCACCAGCTGCCACTGGTTCGAGAACAGGCCGCTGATCAGCTCGGCCTCACCAATAATCCTCCGGGTATCGGCCCTGCTCATGACGGCAACGGTACTACCGCGAAGCCTCGAGCGGAACCGCCCTATGTCCTCCTGGGGGAGGACCGCCTGAGCGAAGCGAAGGCGAGGAGGG
>JAUXLW010000052.1 GCA_030623545.1 Acidimicrobiia bacterium
AGGTTTCGCTACTCCTCGGTGCGGAATGGCGGGGCTGAGGACGCTGCGAGTGGTGATGGCTGGTCGTCGAAATCGGCGGCATGCTTTGCTCAGCGGGCTCCTAGACGAGCTCGCGGAGCCGCGGGAGGACCTCGGAGCCCAGTATGGAGATGGTGGCTTCCTGATCGAGGGAGGCAATCTGGATGGTCACGATGTCGGCCTTCACCTCGGTAACAAGGGGGGCGTAGGTGTCGACGATCTCGTCCGGTGTCGTGACCATCGAATAGCGACCGAGCACCTCCTCGCGGGGAAGCTCGTCTGCTCTTTCCCGCAACACGGCGGGGTCGACCGCCTCGAGACGACCGGGGGCCCGCAAGCCCCTCCATGGCAGCATCACCTCCCAGGCTTCGTTATCAGTGGCGGCTTGAATGGCCCATCGGGTGGCTAGGACCTGTGGCTCGGGCCTGCCTGCCTCCCGTGCTGCTCGTTTGGCAGGCTCGATCACCTTCTCGTTCGTTTCCGCCGGGACTTTGACGCTGGTGATCACCCCGTGCGCCAACCGGGCCGCGAGGGCCGCCGACTTGGGTCCCCCGGCGGCCATCCAGATCGGGACCGGCCCTATCGGAGGGCTGTACAGCTTGGCCCGGTCGGTCCGGTAGTACTCGCCCTCAAAGTCGAGTTTCTCTCCGTCGAGGAGACGGCGCATGATCTGTAATGCCTCGGCCATCCTGGCTGCTCGCTCGGCGTACTTGGGGAAGACGTACCCGAGCGGTCCCTCGTTCAGATTTTCGCCGGTACCGACCCCGAGATGGAATCTTCCTCCGCTCAGCCGATCGAGAGTGGCGGCAGCCTGGGCGACGACCGCCGGGGGTGGAACCGAAACAGAGGAGTGGTGACTCCTGTGGCAAATGAGAGCTTCTCAGTGGCCTGGGCCATGGCCCCGATCGTCGAAAAAGCGAAACCCGACGCTGAGTGGTCGTCCACCCACGGATGGAAGTGTTCGGAGACGACGGCCATATCGAACCCGGCCTTTTCTGCCAGCACTGCGTGGCGGACCAGCTGTTCGGGGTGCCACTGTTCATGCCCGCAGAAATAGGCGAATTTCGTCATGCTCCGAGCCTAGAGCACCGTTTCCCCCGCTGAAATCGCAGGTAATACCCAAGATCGGGCTGCAACCTCTTTAAGTTGGCCCTGGTCTGAATTACGCGAAAAACCAAGGGAGGAGTTTCGCTAATGCAGCAGTGGCAGAAATACCTGGCTGAGGTCCTCGGGACATTCATCCTGGTTCTGATCGGCACCATGGCGATCGTTTCCGTTAATACCGCCGTCGGTGCCGACGGAGGGCTCGGGCTTGTGATGGCGACGGTACCGCTGGCATTTGGCTTTGCGCTTCTGGCAGGGCTTTACGCCTTTGGCGAAGTGTCCGGAGGACATTTCAACCCGGCCGTCACCCTGGCCATGTTCGTCGATCGGCGTGCCTCCGTTTCCGACTTGATCGGATACTGGATTGCCCAGGTGGCAGGCGCCCTGCTCGGATCGTTGACCTTGATGTGGATGACGAATTCGGACGCGGTGGAAGCCACTGTTAACGGCTACGGAGGTAACGGCGCCGGTACGGGTTGGATCTCGGAGGTGGTGTTGACCGCCATCTTCGTCATGGTGATCCTGCAGGTGACCCGGAGCTCAACAATGAGCAACCAGGGGTTCGTTGCCATCCCTCTGGCGCTGGTTGCCATCCACTATGCGGGCATTCCCTTCAGCGGTGCTTCGGTTAACCCGGCTCGCAGCATTGGCCCGGCCCTGGTGAGCGGGAGCGATCGCGCCATCAGCGAGTTGTGGGTTTACCTCCTGGCGCCCCTGGTAGGTGCGCTCGTTGGCTGGATCGTTTGGAAAGTCGTGGTACGAGGCGATACCGACTTTCGAGATGACTTGGCGGCTATCAAGGATGCGGCCACTAGCTAGCCGAAAAGCAAGTACTAACCCAACGGCAGAGCCCCCGGCCCCGGCCGGGGGCTCTCGCTGTCTTGCGGTGCTTAGAGCCCGAGGGAGCGACCGATGACCACGCGCTGAATCTCTGAGGTCCCCTCGCCAATGCGAAGAATCCGCTGATCCCGATAGAACCTCTCGACCGCCGAGTCCTTCATGAGGCCGTATCCGCCGTGGACTTGCACAGCGGCATCGGTGACCCGCGACGCCATCTCTGTACAAAACAACTTGGCGATGGCGGCTTCGGTGCGGAAGGGCCGCTCGTGGTCTCGCAGCCAGGCTGCTCGATAGAGGTAGGCCCTGGCGTGGTCGATCTCCACTGCCATGTCGGCCAGCTGGAACGAGACGCCCTGGAACTTTCCGATCTTCTGTCCGAACTGCTCGCGCTCCTTTGCATAGGCGACGGAGGCTTCGAAGGCTCCCTGGGCTGCTCCCAACGCCATCGCGGCGATACCGAGCCGTCCCGAATCGAGGGTTTCGAGCATCAAGTTCGATCCTCCTCCTCTAGTTCCCAGCATGGCGTCCTCCGACACATGGCACTCCGCGAAGCTGAGCTCAGCTGTGTCCGAAGCTCGCCACATGAGCTTGCCGTGCATGGTGGTGGCGCTGAAGCCCGCGGTTTCTTGTTCCAGCAGGAAGCAGGTGAGCTCCGGGCGGCCGTCCCGGCCACCCGTCACCGATTGCACGGTCACACCTCGCGAAATTGGACTGGAGGCGTTGGTTATGAAGAGCTTTGACCCACTGATCACCCAGCCGCTTTCGGTTTCAGTCGCCCTGGTTTGTGATGCCCGAGAATCGGACCCGGCGCCCGGCTCGGTCAGGCCGAAGGCCCACAGGCCCTCTCCAGTGCAGAGAGCGGGGAGGTATTTCTGCTTCTGCGCCTCCGACCCGAAGTAGTAGATCGGACCGATTCCCAGGGAGTTCGCTGCACTGACCGTGGCAGCTTGCGAGCCATCGACGCGGGCCAGCTCCTCGCACGCCACCACATATGCCAGATAGTCGAGGCCCTGTCCCCCGTACTCTGGCGAAACCACCATGCCGAACAGGCCTAGTTCGCCCATTTTCCCGGTCAGCTCTACCGAGAACTCCTCCCGGGCATCGAGATCTGCCGCCGCGGGAGCTATCTCAGCTTCGGCGAAGGCGCGCACCGTGTCGCGCAGCAGTTTGTGTTCTTGTGGAAGATCGAAGTCCATCAGTTCCTACCGTAGACGGCCCGGAGCTCCCGGCGCATCACCTTGTTCGAAGCTGTGCGGGGCAGGCTGTCGACGGTAACCAGGTCGAAGAGTTTGAACAGAGGATTGAGCTCGGTTTTGAGGAGCTGGCTCATGACCGCCATGGTTTCGGCCTCATCGATTCCGGCGTCCATCACAACAAAAGCTACCAGGCGACTCGGACCTCCTTTCGGAGGCGGAACTGCCACCGCCGCCAACTCGCGCACGCCCGGTGCCTTGGCCAGGGCTCGCTCGAGCTCGGCGGCACTCACCTTGATTCCCCCCAGGTTCATCGTGTCGTCCACCCGCCCCTGAGCTTGGTAGTAGCCGGCTCCCAGATTCACCATCTGGTCACCGTGGCGTCTGAGACGTTCGCTGTCGGGACCGGGGGGAGTGCCGGCGTAATAGACCTCGGTGTGGTCTTTGTTGAGAAGCTCCTGGGACAAACCAATCGATGGCGGAATCAGGTAGAGCTCTCCCTCCTCCGCCGGCTGCCCATCCTCGTCGAGAATGCAGACGTCCAGGCCGAGCGCCGGGGTGGCGAAAGCGGCCGGTACCGCAGGTTGGACGACGGTGCCGGTGATGTAGGCGCCCCCGATCTCGGTGCCGCCGCAATATTCGATGACCGGTCGCCCGCCGGCCAGGCCCATGAGGTAGGACATGTCGGCGCCGTTAGACGCCTCGCCCGTTGAGCTGAACGTCCGTATCCGGCTCCAATCGAGGTCCTCCATGCACCCCGATTCCCGCCAGGCCCGCACCATGGTCGGGACTACACCCAGCATGGTCACGCCGACGGACTGCACGAACTCGCCGAATCCCCGGCCGGTAGGCACATCGTCGTACAGCGCCAGCGCCGCCCGATTGATCAGGGCGCCGTAGATCAACCAGGGACCCATCATCCAGCCAAGGTTGGTCGGCCAGGCCAGCACGTCGCCCTCGTGGACGTCCTGGTGGAAATGGGCGTCCATGGCGGCCTTGATCGGGGTCACCTGTGTCCAGGGGATAGCTTTGGGCTCGCCGGTAGTTCCCGAGGAAAAGAGGATATTGGTGGCAGTGGAGGGAGATCCGGGCACCGGCGCGAACGGCTCGGCCGGGCCCAGGAACTCATCCCACGCCAGGTCCCTGGGGCGCAATGGGGTGGCGGGGTCCACCACAATCGCCATGCCGGCTCCGGCAGCGACGACCTTGTCGTACATGGGGAGGGTCTTGCCTGCCCGGGTGAATTGGCCCTGGGTGACTACTGCCGTGGCGTCGGCCAGCTCGAGCCGGGTCCGGATCTCCCCGGCGGCGAAACTGTCGGCGATGGATACCACGACGCATCCGGCCTTGATGATGCCGAGGTAGGCAGCAACCGCTTCGACCGTCATCGGCATCGCGATTGCGATCCGGGCGCCGGGCTCGAACCCGGCCCCACCCACCCCATGGGCGACCCGATCGACGAGCTGCGCTAGCTCCGCGTATGTGAGAGTTGTCCGATTACCTTCCAGCTCGAAATGGATTGCGGCAGCTGCCGGGTCGGCCTGGAAGCAGCTCTGCACGATGTTGAGAAGGGCTCCGGGAAGCCACTCAGTTTCCTGCGGAACGGAATCTCGGGACAGGATCGAATTGGGAGGTCTATCGAATACGATGCCGAGCCGGGTGAGGACCATCTCCCAGAAGGCGGACCGGTTTTCGACCGACCAGCGGTGCAACTCTTGATAACTCGCTAGGCCCAGTTCCCGGGCCACTTCGGTGACGTTGGCGTTTTCGACCGTGGCCTGGTCCGGTGACCACAAAGGTGTTGGAGGACTGCTCACCGGTCCCGACCCGCTATTCGGGGTTTTGGCAGCGGTCCGGTGGCGATCAGGCAGGCATCCACGCCAGATCGAGGATGGTATTGGTCGGATTGTCCGTCCGGAACCATGCCCTGATCGGCATGCCGATCTCGGGCTCGCCTTCGATCAGGTAGGACATCGGTTTTGTGCACACGCCCTCGATCTCGACGGAGATCAGCGGGCAGGGGGTTGAGAGCTTGAACAGCTCGCCCGGGTATTGGATCGTGGTGTGCGTGTAGATGGTTCCCACCTTGGGGAGCTCGATCCATTCGCTGGGCTGGAGGCAATCGGGGCAGTGGGCCCGGGGGGGAAGCCATGCTCGAGGCTCGCAATCCGCGGCAGTGCAATGAGTGCCGAGCAGCTTCTCGTCACGCAGAGCCTTGAAGAACGGCGTGAGCCCGCCGTAGCTGTGGATGTGGAACCAATTCTTGGGGTTCTTGATGACGAGGGGGTCGTCACTCAGGACCTCGAGGCCCTGTCCTATTAGCTCGACTGCCATGTTGCTCCTATACGTTCTCGAGAATGGCCACGGACACGTGGCTTCCGGTCCCGGCGTGGCTGATGGCGCCGGCCCGGTTGGCGTTGGGCACTTGCAGATCCTCGATGTCGTCGGGAATGGTCTTGCCAAAGCGCTCCCACATTTTCGGATCGGCGTGGAAGCGGGCCCACTTGTTCTGCAGCTGCCAGAAAAGCTCGATCATCTGGAAGACGCCGGTGGCGCCCACGGCGTGCATGGTGCCGATGAGTCCGCCCGACAGGTTGGTTGGAAGACGTCCTCCCAGGTAGGCATCACCCGAGTCCACAAAATCCCTGCCTTGCCCGTAGGGCCGCAGTCCGACGTCTTCATAGGTCTGGATGTCGGAAATAGTGAATGCGTCGTGAGTCTCCATCAGGTCGAGATCCTCGACGGGGTCGGTGATGCCTGCCATGTTGTAGGCCAGATAGGCCGCCATGCGTGCCGCCAGGAACGAGCTGAACCCCGGCCATTCGCGGGTGTCCTTGTAGCCCTTGTAAGTGTCGGGGGTTTCGTTGGGGAGCAGAAGAATTTCCATGTCCCGCCGATCGGCCGTGCGCAAGGTGTGGGTGCCGGATGCGATGGCGCTGAGCTTCACGGGGTGGTCTGTGAGCTTGAAGGCCATCTCCTCGTCTGCCAGCACGAGCGTCGCGGCTCCTGTGCTCATCACACAGCATTCGAGGAACGCCAACGGGTCAGAGACCATAGCGTTGGCGAGAACATCGTCGATGTCGATCCGCAAGGGGTTCTGCGAGAACGGGGAAGACACCGCGTACCCATGGTTCTTGACTGCGATCTTGGCGAGCGTCTCCCGGGGCACATGGTTTTCGTGGATGTAGCGCTGGGCCATGAGGGCGTAATAGGAGGCGTACATCCAGCCGAGCTCGGATTCGAAGTCTTTGTCCGCCGCTGATGCGATGTAGCTGTTGCCGACTTTCGTGGGGACCTCATCCATTCGTTCCCATCCCACAACCGGCACGAGGTTGGCGTAGCCGGAAGCGACCGCCAGGGCTCCGGCCAGCACTGCATGGCCCCCGGTGGCTCCCCCGGTCTTGATCTCGATGTTTCCCAATGGATCGAAGCCGAGGTAGTCATGGATCTTGGCCGCCGCCAGAAGCTGATCGCCGAAGTGGTCTGCGAACTGTGAGTAGACGCAGAAGTTGACCAGGCCCTTGAACTCGGCCATCGACACTTTGAGGTCGTTCTCATTGACGGCCATGTTCAGGGCGTCGGCGCACAGCTCAGAGCTGCTTTTTTCCGGGTACCGCTTGCGGAAGTCGGTCATCCCGCCGGCGACCAGGTACACGGGCTTCTCGAATTTGGGGATGCGGAGGTTGCCGGTTCCGAACTTGATCATTCGCTCTCCAGAATCCCTTCGTTCTTCACGATGTGACTGTGCATCCCGAATCTAGTCTGGCCGTCACACCCCGGATTCCACAGCCTCCCGGCCTCTCCAGAAATCAGCCACCAAATCCTTGGAGCGAATTCAAGGGACCGTCCCGGATGGTCAGATCAACGCCACGGCTTAGGTCAACAGCCCGGTCGAAGATCGAACTGAAGTCCGCTCGTAGGTTTCTGCTAAATCTCTTACGATCGATGGATAGAGGTGCTCGATATCGAATGTCTTCTGTGCGGTCTTGAATAGCCGCCGCTAGGTGACTTCGCAGTCAGCCCCACGCGTTTTCTGAGTGCGCCTTTGTCTTGATGAGCGTTTCGAGAGCAGCGAGGCTCTAGGACGCTGGTTCTACATATATCCATGTTTGGCCGCTGAAGATGTTCATCGCAATAAACCCGTTCGCGGTGGCGACAAGCTCGCTTACGGAACTGCCATCTCCGGCCGATCCGAATAATGTTGTTGCACTGAGCGGCTGGCTCCAGGTGGAACCGTCGGTGGAGGTCCAGATAGAACCGACTTCTGCCTCTTCCGCCCTGACCACCCCCACGGCCACCAAACCGTTACTGATGCCGACCAGACCACCGACCTCAACTTCAGGGCGGGGTTCCCCCTCGAGGGTCACAACACCGCCGCCAAAGGCGCCGACAGACTCGGGAAGCATGACCCAGTCAACGCCGTCGGTCGAGGTCCACGCGCTGCCAGCGGCCACGGCGATAAGCGACTCGTTGAACCATGTCCTGACCATGCCAGGTAGGCAGGTTTCACCCGCGAACAGGTCCCCAGTTGGCCGGTGGCGTTCCCATTCCAGGCCGTCGAGTGAGGGGGTGAGGTGCTTGTCACCAGTACGGTTCGCGACCTGGTGGCTGGATCGGGAATTCGATTCGAGGACCGCGGACCCCGCCGGCTCAAAGGTGTCGACGGAGAATGGCAACTCCTCGCCGTCGCAACCTAATCGTGGGCTGTCGACTCCACCTTTGAGCCG
>JAUXLW010000108.1 GCA_030623545.1 Acidimicrobiia bacterium
CCGGCTTGGAGATGGTTCAAGGCTCCCCCTCCTCGCGTTCGCTTCGCTCCGGTGTCCTCCCCCAGGAGGGAGTTGGGAACCGGATTCGAGAGGGTTCAAGGCTCCCCCTCCTCGCCTTCGCTTCGCTCAGGCGGTCCTCCCCAGGGAGGACAGAGAGACATAGAGAAGAACTAGAGCTCTTGGCGGCCCACCAGGGCCCGGCCGAGGGTCAGCTCGTCGGCGTAGTCGAGGTCACCGCCCACCGGAAGACCACTTGCCAGGCGGGTCACTTTCACGCCAAGCGGCTTGAGCACCCGAGCAATGTACAAAGCCGTGGCGTCACCTTCCACTGTCGGGTTTGTGGCGGCGATCACCTCCTTGAGGCCTTCTGCGTCGACCCGGGCCAGGAGCTCTCGGAAATGCAACTGATCTGGCCCGATGCCGGCAATGGGAGAAATCGAACCGCCGAGAACGTGGTAGCGCCCACTGAATTCCCGTGTCTTTTCCATTACCACAATGTCCTGTGCTCGCTCGACAACACAAACCACCGACGGATCGCGACGGGTATCGAGACATATCGTGCATTCAACGCCTGCCGCCACATTGAAACACCGTTCACATAAGCCCACCTGGCGCCTCATATCGAGGATCGCATTAGCCAGCCGCTCGGCATCTACCTCCTCGGCATTGAGTATGTGGAAGGCGAGGCGCTGGGCGCTCTTGCGGCCGATTCCAGGAAGTCGGGCCAGCTCGTCTATGAGCCTTTGAACCGGAGGTTCGAACATCACTAGCCGAGGAGCCCGCCGAGCCCGAGCCCGTCGAGGTCGAGCCCATCCGCCGCGTCGCTAATTCCTCCTGCCAGCGCATCGTTGGCCGCAGCTTGAGCCTGGTTGACAGCGGCCACAGCCAGGTCGCCCACCAACTCGGGATCCTCTGGATCGAGGACTGCGGGATCAAAGGTGATCGAAACCAATTGGCCTGAGCCTTTGACAACTGCCTTTACGACCCCGCCACCGGCGGTTCCTTCGAACTCCTGATCGGCAGTGGCAGCCTGCGCTTCCTGCATTTTGGCCTGCATGGCGGCGGCTTGCTCCAGCAGCTTCTGCATGTCTGTTGGCAGGCGTCCCATAGCGGCGAGGGTAGTAGGGGTCAGCAACCTCTGCGGGTCACTGGGGCTCCACTACTTCACCGCCGAGCAGGTCCTTGACCAGGTCGGTCGGGTCAATGCCTCCTTCAACGGCGTCGGTCAACTCATGAGCTTCCGGAGCTCGCAACGGTGTCACCTCGGCCACATCTGTCTCGGCAATCGGACCCGGGCTATACACAATCCGAACTCGCCCTTCGAGCAACTCAGAGGCAGCTTCTTCGACAAGGGCTCGCAGTGCCTGGTCCTCCTGGAGAGACTCGAGGTGAAAAGTCAGGTGAGCCGGGACATGAAGCGTGAGCTGATTGCCTTCCACCTCCCCCGGGGCTGCCTCCTTCAGCAGGGTGTAGCGACGAACGCCGGCGGCAGCCCGCACCTTTCCAACCAATGCCGGCCATGAGGACTCCACAGCCTTCATCGTCAGCTGGGCCGGTGCCATATCTCTAGCTGCTTTCGGTCCATCATCTTGCGAAGCCGTAGTTTCAACCGTCCTGGGCGACTCTTCCCCGACCGGCTTCCTTCTGCGACGGGGCGGATCGGGAGTGGTCGACGCCGGCTCAGCAGCCCCCGGGGTAGGGCTATCGGTGGGGGCTAGCGCGACGGCGCCGCCCTGCTGGTTGACACGATCCTCGAGTCGGGCCAGCCGGGCAGCAAGCGAGACCGGGTCCGCCGCAGTGTCGTGCCGCGTTAGACGAATGACTGCTAGTTCTACGACCAGACGCTCCTCGCGACCCTCCCTCAGTCGAAGCAAGGCCTCTGACAGCTGGTCGATAGCCTGGATCACGTCTCCGGCCGGCATGTGACGTGCCATCTGCCGCCACTGGTCTATGCGGTCCGGCGACTCATCAACTATCTCTTCAATGTTGGGGGCATAGTGGGCAAGAAAGACACCCCGGAAGTAAGCCAGGGCTTCAGACACGAACCTGCGCAGATCGAAGCCCGCCGACACGATCTCGGCCACTAACTCGAGCCCGGCTTTGGGGTCGTCGTCAACGATGGCATTGGCGAGGCGGTCGAACGCCTCGAAGCCCACCAAACCCAGGGCGGCTGAAACACCAGGCACGTCAATCGAGCCATCTCCCAAGGCCGCGACCTGCTCGAGCAAGCTGATTCCATCCCGGATTGATCCCCGGGCATGACGGGCGATGGCGGTCAGTCCCTCGGAAGTTGCCGAGAAGTCTTCCCGGCGGGCGATCGTCCCCAGGTAGTCGCTCATGATTTCGACGCCGATGGGATGGAAGTCGAAACGCTGGCTGCGGGATCGGACGGTGTCGAGCAATTTGTAAGGCTCGGTGGTCGCGAGCACAAAGTGGACGTGCTCGGGAGGCTCCTCCAGGGTTTTCAATAGGGCGTTGGAGGCGGCTCGTGACAGCATGTGCGCCTCATCAAGGATGTAGACACGGCGGGCTCCCGAAACGGACGCAACGGTCCCGACGTTCACTCGAATCTCCCGAATGTCCTCGACCTTGTTGTGGCTGGCGGCGTCGAGCTCGATGACGTCGAGGGACGAGCCTTCAGTGACGCCGACGCACGAGCTGCAGACGTTGCATGGTTCGCCTCCCGGCGCCCGGTCCTGGCAGTTGAGAGCCTTGGCCAGGACCCGTGCTGTTGACGTCTTGCCGGTTCCACGGGGACCGGCAAACAGGTAGGCGTGGCTGACCTTTCCCTCGACCACCTCGCGCAGCAACGTGGACGTCACATGAGCCTGACCGACTATCTCAGAAAAAGACTGAGGCCGGTACTTGCGATAGAAGGCCTGGTACTCCACCGGGGGCATGGTAACCCATGGCCCGGACACGCCAATTCCCCTCCATAGGGACTTTCGACCCTGATCGGGGCGATAAGGAAGGTCGATACTTGGTGGAACAGATCACAAGAGCCGCTGGGCCCAAAAGAGTGAGACGCCAAGACGCTCTCACAAGCTCAGCCCGGCTCTTGGAAATTCCCCATCCTCACCTAGCGAGGCTGTAGGGAAGATTCAGGGGCAGCCTCCCGCTGCCCCTGAGTCGCGTCGGGGGAACTAAGGCCGCCGTCGGCGGGTTATAAATGTCGATGACGACCTTCCCCTCCTGCTACCGACACCCGGGGCGTGAAACCGGCCTGGCGTGCTCCGACTGTGAGCGACCAATCTGCGCCGATTGCTCTATTGACTCTCCCGTGGGGCAGAAGTGCCCCGAATGCGCCCGGAAGAGAGGCACCGCGCAAATCATCACTGCCCGGCAGCTCGGACGACGCGCCAACATGGTGCCTCCAGTCACCCTCGGAATTCTCGTGGTGTCGGTCGGCATCTATCTGCTCGGTGTCGGCGGTCTCGACGACTGGCTCTTTCGAAACGGGCAGCTGACTCCCCAGCTGGTGCGTAACGGGGAGTGGTACCGGCTCTTGTCGAGTGCCTTCCTGCATGCCGGCGGATTACACATCCTCTTCAACATGGTGGCCCTGTACTTCCTGGGCCCTGCCATTGAGCGGGAGGTCGGGTCGGCGTCGTTCGCAGGTCTTTACGTGGCGTCGGCCTTGCTCGGCAGCTCGGCATACGTGTTGCTGGCAGGCGACATCCCGGCGGTGGGAGCCTCCGGAGCGGTTTTCGGGTTGTTCGGAGCGTGGCTGCTGTCGGCGTGGCGAAGAAGACACACGGCCCTGGGCCGGGCCAACTTGCAGAGCATCGGGGCAATCCTTGGCATCAACCTGCTGTTACCGCTTGCCAGGCCGGGAATTGCCTGGCAAGCCCACGTCGGAGGCCTGGTGGCGGGAGTGGTCATAGCCTTCGCCTGGACCAGGGTCGGCAAGACCCCACGGACGCGAGTGCTTGTGACCGTCATAGTGGCTGCCGTCGCTCTGGCGCTCGGGATCACCGCCTGAAGGCTCATTACTATGCCGACCAGCCAACACAGGAGAACAAACAATGGGCGGTCACATCACCAGGGGCGCGATCAAGGTCATTGAGGTGATCGGCGTGTCCGACGAGAGCTGGGAAGATGCGGTCGGACAAGCGGTCGGCAAGGCTTCCGAAAGCGTGAAGGGCATCACCGGAGTAGAGGTCATAGCCCAAACTGGCAAAGTATCTGACGGAAAGGTCACCCAATACAACGCCACCGTCAAACTCGCCTTCGTAGTCAGCTAGGGAGTGGGATTCCAGACCTGAGCGCCTCTATCCGGGGGGCTTTTCTGGACTAGTGCCCCGACCAGGACAGAGCACTAGCCGAAGAAGCCGGCAATGGGCCTGGACTGGTTGACGCCAAAAGGTACGACCTCATCGGCCACCCCACCAAGATCATTCGACAAGTAGAACGTTCTATCCGATGGTCGGAAGATCCCGAAACTGTCTACGCCGTCACCATCCCAGTCCCCGACAAAGAACCTGTCGCCGGTGATGCCGTAGAACACCTGGGAGTCGGCGACTTTGGTCGTGTTCTCATTGGTAATCAGCACAAGGGAGTTCCACGGCCGGTAGAGGCCGACCGTGTCAATGCCGTCGCCGTTCCAATCTCCGGCAAATGGGACGTCACCGGTGAGACCAAAATGGAATTCGATGTCGGCGAAACCGGTGTCGTTGGTGTTGCGCAAGTAGAACTTTCCCTGGGTGGGGCGGTAGATACCCGGCGTGTCGTCTCCGTCTCCGTCCCAGTCTCCACACACGGGAACGTCCCCCGGGTTCCCAAAGAAGAACTCCAGATCGGCGACGCCGGAATCGTTGCTGTTACGCAGATACATGAAGCCGCTCGACGGGCGATACAAACCCGGGGTGTCGATGCCGTCACCATTCCAATCGCACATGAGCCTCTGGTCGCCGGGGATGCCGTAAATGAAAGTCTCTGAGGTTTCATCGAAGTCCCTGACCGTCCATCGGGCGTTCGAAGGGATCTGATAGCCGATCGAATCTCGCACCCGGGGCGGATCGCGGAGGCGGGCCAAACCCCACCCGAACGTGCTGTTCTTCCCAGATCCCGCTGGAAGGCCGTCGGCCATGATTCCCAGCTCCCGGCGAACCTCCAGCGGGGTGGAGTTGGGGTGCAGATTGAGGTAGAGCGCAGCCAGGCCGGCAACGTAGGGCGAAGAGGCCGAAGTGCCCCCAAAAGCATCATCGAAGGACTCAGTGCTGACCCGGTCTGGAGCCACCAGATCGGGTTTGACCCGCCCGTCTGCAGTCGGCCCCCGGCTCGAAAAGTCCTCGATGACGGAGAGGTCGAACCACGGCACCGCCCC
>JAUXLW010000144.1 GCA_030623545.1 Acidimicrobiia bacterium
CGCGAAACGGAGTCTGGTCGCTTGGCTCCGGCCAGTAGCCGAAAGGATCGCGTCGCGCCTCCACGAAGTGTTCAACCCAGCCGCCGCGGTCGATCGGAAAGGCACCGAATCGGCCCGGGCGCCACTGCGACGAGAAGAAAGCCCAGTGAGCTCTCGGCTCTTCGGGGCAGCAATCCCCGAGCGGGCGAACAGTACAGAGGCGTTTCGGGCGTTCCTCCTCGACGAGACCATTCCCGACAACAAGGCACTTCTCGTCGGCGCCACGGCGCATGAGGTGGCGATGGCCGCCGGCCAGATCACAAGGACCTCCCAGCACTGCGTAGTCACAGGAGCGGTCTCGGGGTTTCTCGATGAGCCAACCTACGAGCAGATGTTCCAAGAGTTCGGCGACATCGACTTCATTCTGTTGGGGTTGAGTACTCCGAGGACGCAACGAATTGCACGTATCGATTCAAAGCAGCGCCCGGACTGCATCGTGTGGGGGATCGGTGCGGGGACATTCAAGATCACCGCCGGCACCCTCAAGGAAGCTCCCAGCTGGATGCGCAGATCTGGCCTCCAATGGCTTTATCGTCTGTTGATGGACCCCAGAGCGTTGTGGCGCCGTTATTTGGTTGGAAACGTCCTATTCGTCCTCCGCATCATCCAGGCGCGTTTTGGATCGTCAGATTCATTCGATCGCCTCAACGACCACTAGGTGTTGCTCTTGCTCCTAGAGTTGCCGACACGCAGGAGGGAATGGTTGTGAGAATTCGTATCGAGGACTCTGCTCTCGGAGAGGTTCGAGTGCTCGTGCCCGATGTCTTTCAGGACGAGAGAGGCTTCTTCACCGAAGTGTACCGAGCGGACCAATTCGCCGAACTCGAGCTCCCGAGCACTTTCGAGCAACTAAATCACTCGGGATCGATCAGGGGCGTTCTTCGAGGCTTGCACTTCCAGTGGGATCCGCCGATGGGAAAACTGATGCGAGTTCCGCGCGGAAGGGCATACTTGGTTGCCGTCGACATTCGCAAACGCTCTCCAACACTTGGCCGATGGTTCGGCACCGAGGTATCGGCAGAAAACAGGAAGTCGGTGTGGGCGCCTGCCGGGTTTGCGCGCGGGTTTTGCATACTCTCCGAGTTCGCTGAGATCCAGTACCTCTGCTCGGGCATCTACAACCCTGACGGTGAGGCGGGTATCCGCTGGAACGATCCGGCGGTGGGTATCGAGTGGCCGGTGACGGACCCAATCTTATCCAGGAAGGACCAAGAGGCACCAGTTTTGTCCGAGTGGTTGAGCAGACCTGATTCCGAGCGTTTCGGGTACCCATGAGAATTCTGGTCGTTGGTGGCGCTGGCTACATCGGTTCCGCGATCGTTCCCGAGCTCGTCGAGCGGGGGCACGAGTTGGTGGTCGTCGACACGCTCTGGTTCGGCAACCATCTTCCGAAGAACATAGAAGTCCGACGGAAAGACGTCTTCGATTTGGAGGAGGACGACCTGCGCGGTTTCGACCAGGTCGTCTTCCTCGCCGGCGTCTCCAATGATCCGATGGCCGAGTACTCGCCCGGTCACAACTTCGTATCTAATGCCGCAGCCCCGGCGTATCTCGGATACATCGCCAAGAGGGCCGGCGTCCGGAGGCTTGTGTTTGCCGGTTCGTGCTCTGTGTACGGCTTCACCGTCAACGAGTTGTACGACGAGACGTCACCAACCATCTCGTCGTATCCCTATGGGATTTCCAAGCTGCAGGGTGAACGCGCGGTCCTTGAGATGGCCGACGATGCATTCTCAGTCATAGCGCTCCGGAAGGGAACAGTGTGCGGTTTCAGTCCCCGCATGCGGCTCGATCTGATCGTGAACACGATGTTCATGACCGCCATGCGCGACAATGCGATCACGGTCAACAACCCGGATATCTGGCGCCCGATCATCAGCATCCAGGACGCAGCCACCGCCTATACCCGTGCGGTGGAAGCCCACGAGACGATTACCGGTGTCTTTAATGTGGCCTCCGGGAACTACACCGTAGGGGAAGTGGGCGGCATGGTAAAGGGCGTGCTCGACGCGGCTCTTGGCCTCAACGTGAAGCTCAATATCCTGCACAAAAGCGACGTGCGAAACTACAAAGTCAGCATCGACAAGGCTGTCAAGGTCCTGGGCTTCAAGCCCAACCATGACATTGAGTCAATCACTGAGGATTTGCTGGCAAACATGGACTCATTCAGCGACTTCGACAATCCGACGTACTACAACATTGAGGTGTTCAAACATCTGGTCCGCTCGAATACTGGTCGACCCGAGCCTGCGGGCGCCTGAAGCGCATGAGAGTTGCAGTCATCGGCGGCAACGGCCAGCTTGGTGCTGATGTGTGTCTTGCACTACACGATGACGGACACGTCGTTCGTTCCTGGAACCACGACGAGTTAGAAGTCACGGATGTCAACTCGGTGAGAAAGGCGCTCTCCACCTTGCAACTAGATGCAGTCGTCAACACGGCCGCCTACCACGACGTGGACAAGTGTGAGCGACACCCGAAGACTGCCTTTGCCGTCAACGCAATCGGTGGCCGCAACGTAGCCCTGGTCTCCGAGGACGTCGGCGCCTACCTCATTCACGTCAGCACCGACTACGTCTTCAGCGGCAGCCAGCAGAGGCCGTATCTCGAATCGGATCTGCCGGCCCCATTGAACGTCTACGGCAACACCAAGCTGTCCGGTGAGCATTTCGTTACGGCCGTCAGCCCCGGGTCTACCGTGTTACGCACGTCGGGTCTGTACGGCCGACACCCCTGCAGGGCGAAGGGTCAGAACTTCGTCGATCTCATGCTCAAGCTCGCGTCCGAGCGGGACGAGGTTCGGGTGATTGACAACGAGAGGCTGACACCGACCTCGACTCGGGAGGCCGCTCGCCAGATTGGTGCGCTTATACAGCAGCCGATTGCGGGCGTAGTGCACGCAACAGGACAAGGGGATTGTTCCTGGTACGAATTTGCTGATGCCATCTTCGAAATCACCGGCGCTGACGTCACGCTCGCAGTGGCATCTCCAGACGAGTTTCCGGCCAAGGTACCGCGCCCGAGGTATTCCGTCCTGGAGAACAGCGTCCTGCACGAAGCCGGCGCCAACGTTATTGGGCCCTGGCGAGAGGCCTTGAGGGAGTATCTCGAGGAGTCGAGCTGAGGCGGTACGATCCGCGGTCGGCTCGTTATCATGATCGCTTCGCACCACTCGCGGAGACCTTCCTGGCTGCCCATGCACGCGCATCTTCGAAGGGTCGGGCAACGAAGGCTGTGTGGGGCTTTCCGCGCAGCCGGTCACAGTTGTATGCCGAGTCGAGTCGATCGCTCGCCGTCGCGTCGCTCCACTACGCCTTCGCGCGGAGAGTGCCCCATGGCAGCAGATTCCTGCAAGCCTTGTCGTCAACCTGCCACTGTTCCGCCGTACCCTGGCGACTCGAATTGACTACTGGGTCCCGTGTGGATGGGAGAACTGGCATGATCTATATCGGGCGCTCCGCCTCCCCGGAGAGCCGAGAGCTCACTGGGCTTTCTTCTCGTCGCAGTGGCGCCCGGGCCGATTCGGTGCCTTTCCGATCGACCGCGGCGGCCGGGTTGAACACTTCGTGGAGGCGCGACGCGATCCTTTCGGCTACTGGCCGGAGCCAAGCGACCAGACTCCGTTTCGCGTTCCCGCAGCCATCGCTGGGGCCCACCTGGGCGAATGGCGACTACGCGTCCTCGAGGCCCTGCCCCGACTGCATCGCGCGCCGCGCCTCGATGCTCGGCAGCTCAGGGCAGTGTGCTCCGGCATACAGGTCATTGGCAACGATGTCGTGAGGCCTGACGGGGTGCCCGACTCGTGGGTCCCAATCCACGGTGACCTCACACCCTGGAACCTGCGACAGGGCCGAGGCAACGAGCTTTGGCTAGTTGACCTGGGAGGCGATGACGTTTGGCCCGCAATCCGCCGATCAGCTCTATTACCGGTTGGCCGAAGTATCGGTCCGCACCTCTGAGCCGGGCGAGTTGGCGCGTTCCGTATCGCAAACGCTCGGCGAGATCGATTCGGAGTCGGCCCGCTTTTGGCTCGGTCAGCCCATCTTCGTAGACCTCGACCGGAGCCGGGCGCAGACGCCGGGTCAACGTGACGATGTCGCCCGGCTAGAGGTGGTCGGCGAGGTGTTGCGCCGCTTCTCTGGACAATGACGCTGGCATCATCGGCGTAAGGCAAGAAACCGGGCTAACCCGACTCCCCACGATCCCGGTGCCTTCCACCCCAACCCGGGTCACCGGCCCGAAGCCGACCAGCCAGCCCAACGGTGCTCCGTAGCCGGCGGGGTCGGCAGGAAACGACTCCACCCCCAACACGCCACCGTTGGAATCGATCGCTGCCGCTACATGGAAATCGGCATGAGTATCCACACCACCAGCAACACTCCGTACCATCAACATGACCGCCCCCTTTCACGCGCTCAGGGCAAAAGGGGTGGCAGCACCACCGTGACGGCGGAACGGGCCCCAACCGAGCTGGACCCTCAGCTCAACCGGTGTCTCACCCCGACAGGTGCGTGCCACACCAGCC
>JAUXLW010000040.1 GCA_030623545.1 Acidimicrobiia bacterium
CCAACGTAATTACCCGATTCAATATCCTCATCAGCGCCCTTCTAGTGGTCATCCTGCTTGTTGCTCCAGTTCAGGACGCGCTGTTCGCCGGGGTCATGATCATCAACACCCTGATCGGTATCTACCAGGAACTCAAAGCCAAACGAACCCTCGACCAGCTGGCATTGCTGGCGGCACCCCGTGCTCAGATCGTCAGGGACGGTAAGACCACAGAAGTCGACGTGCGTGCTCTGGTGCTGCAGGACGTGCTCGAGGTAGGTCCCGGCGACCAGATCGTCGTCGACGGACAGGTGCTGACGTCGAACAACTTCGAGGTCGACGAGTCGCTGCTGACCGGCGAATCGGACGCCGTGACGAAGGAGCCCGGCGATCAGGTGCTGTCAGGCTCGTTCGTGAGTGCCGGCGGGGGCCGCTACATGGCGACCAGAGTCGGGAAGGATGCCTATGCAGTGAAGTTGGCGGAGGAAGCGAAGAAGTTTGGCCTGGTGAGGTCGGAGCTCCGCACCGGCATCGACTTCATTCTCAAGACCGTTTCCTGGCTCGTGATTCCAACCGTGATCCTGCTGGTGTGGAGTCAGCTCAACGCTGAGGCGAGCCTCAAAAGGGCACTACAGGGTGCGGTAGCCGGAACCGTGGCGATGGTGCCGCAAGGCCTCGTGCTGGTTACCAGTGTCGCCTTCGCAGTCGGCGTGATACGGCTTGGCCGCCGCAGTGTGCTGGTCCAGGAGCTGCCTGCCCTCGAGGGCCTTGCCAGGGTCGACGTTATTTGCCTCGACAAGACCGGCACCTTGACTCAGGGGAAGCTGTCAGTCGAGGAGGTTGTTCCCGCCGGCGGTGGAGACTTCAGCGAGGCGCTTGGCGCGCTCGCGGCGTCGGATCCCCATCCCAACGCCACGTTGGCCGCAATCGGCGCCGCCTACCCCAACCCTGCCGATTGGTCGCTGGTCCGGGCCATCCCGTTCTCATCCGCCCGCAAGTGGAGCGGGGCTTCATTCGAGCGTCACGGCACCTGGGTGCTGGGGGCTCCTGAGGTGATCCTGGTTGGAACCGACTCTGAAGCCAGCCACAAGGCCGAGCTACTGGCGGTGCGGGGCACTCGAATTGTGCTCCTGGCACGGACGGCAGATCCACTCGACACCGAGCTGTTGCCCGGGGGGCTGCAGCCGGTCGCTTTCGTGCTACTCGCCGACCAGATCAAGCCCGAGGCCCCTGAAATTATCAAGTTCTTCGAATCTCAGAACGTCGCCATCAAAGTGATAAGCGGCGACCACCCCCAGACCGTCGGCAAGATCGCAGAGCTCACCGGGGTACCGGCCGCAGGCGCTCCGGTTGATGCCCGGGATCTGCCGACCGACCAGGTGGCTCTGGCTGAGATCATGGAGAAGCGCAGCGTCTTTGGGCGAGTGACCCCTCACCAGAAACGAGATATGGTCGAGGCCTTGCAAGCCAACGGGCACGTGGTCGCCATGACCGGCGACGGCGTCAACGACGTGCTGGCCCTCAAGAGTGCGGACATCGGCATCGCCATGGGCTCCGGCAGCGGGGCTTCCCGGTCGGTAGCTCAGCTGGTGCTGCTCGATTCGTCGTTCGCGACTGTGCCCCAGGTGGTGGCCGAAGGGCGGCGGGTCATCGCCAACATCGAGCGGGTGTCGAACCTCTATGTGACCAAGACGGTCTACGCCTTCCTGTTGGCGATCGCCATCGGCGTCGCCGGGTGGGTGTTCCCGTTCCTGCCCCGCCACTTAACGCTCGTGGGGACGCTGACAATCGGCTGGCCGTCGTTCTTCCTGGCTCTGGCGCCATCGGCGCAAAGAGCCAGGTCCGGATTCATGGGCCGGGTCATCAAATTCTCATTGCCCGCCGGGTTCTTAGCCGCAGCCGCCACTTTCGCTGCCTACTCGCTTGCCAGGGACCAGATAGACGTGAATCTCGATGAAGCGAGAACCACGGCAACGCTGGTGCTGGTGCTGGTAGGCCTCTTCGTGCTGGCGATAATCTCCCGGCCGTTCAATCCAGCGCGACGCACGCTGGTGATGAGCATGGGCGGGGTGCTCGCGCTCATCTTCCTGCTTCCCGCCACACGGACGTTTTTCGCTCTGGAGTTCCCGCCCATGGTGGTGTTGACTTCAGCCGTCGGCGTGGCCGCCATAACCGGGGCCCTCATGTTCGCCGCCCTGCGGGCCATCGATTGGGCACCGCTGGCCCCTCAACTGCTGCGATCGCGGCGAGCAAAAGAGATGGAGCTGCAGGTGGAGCGCCGCCTGCTCGAAGTGGAGGATGGAATCGAGAGCGGGTTGAAGCGAATCTGGCGATCGGTGCGCTCGATCTTCGTCGACCATGACGACGCCGACGAGGGACCTCAATAACTCCACATCGGGTCGGGTGCTTGCCAGGCCGGCGGATTGCCCCAACTGTCGGCGTAAACAACCTCATGAACAGGTGGGCGGTCGGCGACTCCCCACTTCCCGAGGGGGTACCCCAGGGTTACGCACGCCGCGTTCCGCCACCCCTTGGCAGCGGGAACGCCGAGCAGCTCCGCAACCTCATCCGCGGCGAAGTTATGCAGCACGGTGGTGAGGGTGGCTCCAATTCCATGACCGCGGGCTGCCAGCATCAGATTCCACACCGCCGGGTAAATTCCCGACCCGTCGACATCGTTGCGAGTGAAAGCCAGGACGGCCAGGGGGACCTGAGCGAAGTTGGCTGCCAGCCAACCGGCAGATGACATCACTCTCAAGGTCTGGTCATCGCCCCGCTCTGCAGCGGCCTCCCTGCGTCCCGCGTATGCGGTTTCGTTGAGCCGGTCCCAGGATCGACCGTACAGCTCGCCCAGTTCGGCCATCACGTCGCGATCGCTCACCGTGACGAACCGCCATTGTTGGGTGTTGCCGGGCGATGGGGCCCGAATAGCCGCATCCATGATCCGGGCCACGACGTCGTCCGGAATGGGGTCAGGCTTCACGCGACGCATCGCCCGGGTGGTGTAGAGGGCTTCGTTTAACTCCAACTGACGCTCCTTTGGTCGCATTCAGCCTAAGGGCAACGGCACCGTCCGGTCACTTGCGGACGCGTGAGCCCTTCGTCAATGCCAGGTTGAGAGTCTCGACATCCTCAAACGTCACGAACGCAGCCGGATTCACCCGGCTAACGATCTCGAGCGCCTCCCTCTTTCGCTTGCGGGGAACCACCGAGAACGCCAGGCGCACCGGACCGTCACGACCCTCGGCATTGATGACGGTGACGGCGAAGCCGGCAGAGCGCAAGGCACCTGCCGACTGGGGAGATTCGAAGGGCGCCACGACCCTGAGGACTCCCTGCCCGAGGGCGAGCCACTTCTCCACAGTGCCACCCAGCATCGTCCCTGCGGCGAAGCCTCCGGCAAACGCGACCACCTTGATTGGCTCGTCGACATTTGTGACCACCTGGCTGACCGCCAGGAGCCAGGTTGCCGACTCGAAGAACCCGAGCGCCCCGGCCAGCCTCCGCCGGCCGCGGAACAGATAGATGATTCGCATGGTCCCGAGCGACTGATCCACCAGTCTGGCCAGAAAAATCAGCAGAGAAACAACAACTGTTTCGATGGACATGGCGCAACCCGGGGTGTGCGAATCAGGTGGCGCTAACGCCGATTCGGCGTTCGAACAGTTCGGCCTGGCGCAGAAGGGTGCGGGGGAATCCCATGATCTGCTCCTGAAGTTCCTGGGCCTGGGCGGAGAGGCCGGTGATGCGCTCAATGCCCCAATCGCGGATTAACGGAACGACGACCCGGTCATGGTGTATCCGCAGGTTGTACACGCCGGCCTTGGCCATCTCGACGGCCCGGCGCAGGAAGTGAGGCATGGCGACCCCCGGCATCTGGAAGGTCTTGAACTGTTGATAGATGGCTTCGAGGGTGGCCGCCGGCTCCTGCTCGAGCATGGCTTGGACTACTCCCCGATAGAACATGAAATGATGGTTCTCGTCGACCGCGATTCGGCTCATCAACTCATATGCCACCGGATCGTCGGTGATCTTGCCCGCGTTACGGTGACTGACCCTGGTCGCCAACTCCTGGGCAGCGGTATAGACGAAGACGTTGATGGGGTCGGGGGCTCCCGAGTGAAAGCCCTTAGTCATCGTTGCCAGGCGATCATTCTCCAGCTCCACCGGATCGGCGTTGCGGGTGGTCAGCAGGTAGCTGCGAATGGCAATGGCGTGCTGACCCTCCTCCGCGGTCCACAGGTGGTTCCATTCCTTGAACGTCTCATTGCCTCCGACATGGGACTCGATCTCTGAGTGGTAGTAGGGCAGGTTGTCCTCTGTAAGCAGGTTGAGGACCAGCGACGTCCGGGCCTCCGGCGATATGGTGCACTGACTCTCGTCCCAGGGCTCCTCGCGGTAGTTGCGCCCCTTTTCCCACGGCACCAGCTCGTGGGCGTACCAATGCTCCCGACGACCCTTGTGCTCGTCGATGAGCTTCCTCACGGCGGGCGTAACAGCGTCCAGGAGCTCGTAGTGTTCTTCGACCGGCAACCGACCTCCTCCTTCAATGCGATTAGACCCGACCACGGTTCGTCTAGTTACCCGAGACCCTACTGCGCCGGCGTCGCGAGTTCTCCCCACCGCGGGGCTCCCAGGTGAAGAAGCGTAGGGCGAGGATGGCACCGCCGACTCCCCAGGCGGCCATCACGGCTAGATGAGCTCCGATGGCGTATTCCCCGGCTCCGGCAGACCAGCTGAAGCCACTGCCGGTCAGGCCGGGGTTGAAGGCATCGCCGAAGGCGGCAACGAAATGTTTGAGTGGAAACAGATTCCCTGCGAACTCGATCCAAGCCGGGGGATTGGCATTGACAATGAAAACGTCCGAGATGAAGGCAATGGGGAGCAGGGTGGCGTTGGCCACAGCCGGCGCGGCATCACCCGACGACACCAGCGCTGCCAACATGAGCCCGAGAGCTGCAAAGGCTCCCGCGCCGAGGAGGAACGAGATAAGGGCGGCCAGAAAAGTGCGTCCGATGATCTCGACGCCGAAGAAGATCACCCCGACACTCATCATCAGCACGCCGGACAAGAGCGCAAGCCACACGGCCGATCCGACCCGGCCGACGATATAGATCCAGGGCGGAAGCGGTGTCCCCCGTACCTTCTTGAGGATTCCCAGATCCCGGGCAATGGCAGTGGTGATGGTCAGGTTCGTGTAGGTGGCCGAAGCAGCTCCGAATACCGCCAACGCCGGGGCATAGAACTGAGCCGTCGTGACTCCGAGCTCCTCGATCTCGTCGTTCCCGAATATGGCAGTAAACAGCAGCAAGAACATCAAAGGGAAGACCAGAGTGAAAAAGGCCCCGACCGGCGTCCGCCAAAAGATCCTGTTCTGATATTTGATCTGCTGCAGGATGAGCCGGAAATCTCTACCCATCGCCACCCCCACCGGTCAGGCGCAAGTAGATGTCCTCCAATGTCGGGCGCTCAACCGTGAGCCCTTCGAGCTCCAGGCCCCGTTCCATGGCCCAGCTGGTGATTTCATTCAAAGCTTCGGTGGGAGTGGATGTCTCAAGAGTTACCTGCCCGTCGCTCTCGTCCAGACCGGCCCGGGCCACCGGCGGAAGATCCTCCCCGGCGACGTCTCTTCCGACTCGAAACCTGATTGTGGCTTCGCCCTCGGCGCGGCCACCGATGTCCGCCGGGGTGCCCTCCGCCACGATGACGCCACCAGCAATAACGGCCACCCGATCTGCCAGATTCTGCGCCTCGTCCATGTAATGGGTGGTCAACAAGATGGTCTTGCCGAGCTGACGCAGGTTGTCTATCAGGCTCCAGGCCTGGCGCCGCGCCGAAGGGTCGAACCCGGTCGTCGGTTCGTCAAGGAAGATCACGTCGGGGTCGCCGATGATGCCGAGGGCCAGCTCCAGGCGTCGTTGCTGGCCGCCGGACAAGGTCTTGACCCGGGCCCGGCGCTTCTCCTGCAACCCGACAATCTCAACCACTTCGTCCACCGGGAGCGACCTGGGATAGATCGCGGCATACGTTGCCAATATCTCCGCGACTTCGAGCTCCGGTTCCAGGGCCGTCTGTTGAAGAACTATCCCGATCCGTTCGCGGAACGAACGTCCCCCGGTTTCGGGGTCGAAGCCAAGCACCTCAACGCTCCCCCGGGTTCGCCGCCGATGCCCCTCGAGAATTTCTACGGTCGTGGACTTCCCGGCCCCGTTAGGCCCGAGCAGAGCAAAGACCTCACCCTCGGCAACGGTGAGATCTATCCCTCCCACCGCGGCGAGGTCGCCGTAGAACTTCTCGAGCCCGCTTACTGCAATCGCGTTCATCGTATGGATGGTATCTGCCGAGGCCAGGGCTCATCTCAGAGAGTCTGCTCACCCCCATGAAACATGCGCTCAATGTTGGTGCGGTGCCTGGCAACGACCAGCAAGCTCACCGCCGCCATGATCGCGGCCGACCAAGCGTGCAATGCCCAGATTGCAACTCCGGGAACGGCAAGGGTGGCGATCGTCAGCGAGCCGAGCGACGACATCCGGGTGACGGCCACGATCGCGCCCCAGATAACGGCGAGCGCCAACCCGAGCCCGGGAATGGTCCATAGGAGCATGCCGCCGGCAGTCGACACTCCCTTCCCTCCCCGAAACCTGTGCCAGACGGGAAAGCTGTGGCCAACTACAGCCATCGCTCCCGCCGCGAACCCGACGAGCTCGCTGCCGCCCACCAATTCCCCGATGGCGGCCGCGGCGATCCCTTTGAGAACATCGGCAACCAGGACCACCGCACCCTGGCGATGGCCCAGAGTCCGCGAGATGTTGGACGCCCCCGGATTACCACTACCAGTCGCATAGATGTCGACGCCATGACGTCGAGCAGTGAGCCCGCCTACGTCGATGCTGCCGATGAGATACCCGGCGAGGATGGTTAGTGCCTCAAGCACGTTCGAAGAACACCGAGCGGTATCGGACCACATAGTCCACCGCCGAGATCAGCGTGATGGCCGTTGCCAGAGTGATGGCCCACTGATCGAGAAACAGCGGTCCCCACTTGTCCTCCAGTCTCACGATGGCAAGGCCAATAGCCACAAACTGAATTGTTGCCTTCCATTTGCCCCAACCTGAGGGCGGCAACGTCTCGCCGTCGGAAGCCACGACACCCCGGAGGGCCATGATGGCGATCTCACGGGCGATGATCACGAACGCAAGCCATATGTTCACCCGATCTACGACCAGAAGCGCTGCCAGGGTCCCGGTCACGAGGAGCTTGTCGGCCGTAAGGTCGAGGAAGGCACCGAATACCGATGTCTGGCCCCAGCGCCGCGCCAGGTAACCGTCGGCGTAGTCGGTCAGGGCAGCAATCGTGAAAACGGCAGCGGCGATGCCGAAGTTGTGGTTGATGTCGTCCTCAGAGATCACGAGACCCATGACAACCGGCACGGCCGCGATACGGCCAACTGTGAGAAACAGCGGAACATTCATATCAATCCACCCACTCCAACGTGCGAGCTACCGCCTTCTTCCATTGGCCATACTCTGCTTCCCGTAACCCGGGATCCATCCGCGGCTCCCACCGCTCTCCTTCGCCCCAATTTACGCGCAGCTCGTCGATCCCTTGCCAGAAACCGGTGGCCAGCCCGGCAACGTACGCGGCGCCGAGGGCAGTGGTCTCACTCACCAGAGGGCGCACTACCGGAACCCCAAGCACATCGGCCTGGAACTGCATGAGAAGTTGGTTCTGCACCATGCCGCCATCTACCTTCAGAGCTTTCAATTCGACATCCGCATCTGCTCGCATGGCATCGATCACTTCCCGAGTCTGCCAGGCGGTGGCCTCGAGTACCGCTCGCGCCAGGTGAGCCTTAGTGATGTACCGTGTCAAGCCGGCGATGACACCCCGGGCATCCGGTCGCCAGTGGGGGGCGAAGAGCCCGGAGAAGGCGGGCACGAAATAGACGCCCCCGTTGTCTTCCACCGACGCCGCCAACGCCTCGATCTGCTCTGCCGACTCAATCAGACCGAGGTTGTCGCGCAACCACTGGACCAGGGCCCCGGCGATGGCAATGGAACCCTCCAGCGCATACACCGCCGGCTCGGTACCGAGCTGGTACCCGACGGTAGTCAGCAAGCCACTCTTGGAGGGCACGGGTCGAGTCCCCGTGTTGAGAAGCATGAAGCACCCCGTGCCGTAAGTGTTCTTGGTATCACCGGGATCGAAACCGCCGTGCCCGAAAAGGGCTGCTTGCTGATCGCCGAGAATCCCCGCCACCGGTACCCCGGGCACCCGGCCAACCGATTCGCCGTAGACCTCGGAAGACGAGCGAATATCAGGCAATAGGGCCCGGGGCACGCCCATCGCCTCGAGCAGGCCGTCGTCCCAGTCGAGGGTCTCGAGGTTCATCAGCATCGTGCGGCTGGCATTCGTCACGTCCGTGGCATGGACCCCTCCGTCGGGGCCTCCGGTTAGATGCCAGAGAGCGAAAGAGTCCATAGTGCCGAACAACACTTCACCCGACTCAGCCCGGGAGGCAAGACCGTCGACGTGATCGAGCAGCCAACGAATCTTGGGCCCCGAGAAGTAGGTGGCAAGCGGCAACCCGGTGATCTGGCGGAAGCGATCCTGACCTTCATCACCTGCCAGATCAGCAACCAACCCGGCAGTGCGGGTGTCTTGCCAGACCAGAGCATTGTGAACCGGCTCACCCGAGTGGCGGTCCCACAAGACGGTGGTCTCGCGCTGGTTGGTGATTCCTATTGCAGATAAGTCAGCAGCGGCCAGGCCCTGGTAGTCGAGCGCCTCGGCCATTACCGCATCGATCCG
>JAUXLW010000211.1 GCA_030623545.1 Acidimicrobiia bacterium
GACGTGTTGACAAATCGGCCAGCTTCAAGATCGACCTCAACCTTTAACGGTGGGATCACCTAGCGTCCTTCAGGTGTGTGCCCTTGACACCGAGTTGGCACGCCTGGGAGAGCCACCAGATCACCCGTATTGGGTGCCATGGAAAGACCATGTTCTCGCTTGCGGAGACTTTGATCGGCCGATACCGGCGTTGACGCAGTCGCGGCACCTGCTTAAAAGGAGTTGACCGATCACCCACCAGGCCACCCTCAGGTTCTACGCAGAGCTGACGGACTTCCTCCCCGAAGAGCTGCCATCAGGCATGGTTACCCGCAGCTTTGATGTCCCGGGAAGTGTCAAGGACATGATCGAGGCTTGCGGCATTCCTCACACCGAGGTCGATCTGATCGTTGCCAACAGCCGCTCCGTCGACTTCTCCTATCTCGTCAAGGGCGGGGACCGCATCAGCGTCTTCCCGGTGTTCGAATCATTCGACATCTCTCCAATCGTCAAGGTGCGGCCAAAGCCCCTTCGAATGGTGCGGTTCGTCGCCGATAACCACCTGGGCCGGCTGGCACGTTTCCTCCGGCTCTTGGGCCTCGACACGCTCTATGAGCGCGATTGGACCGATCCCGAGCTGGTGGCAATCTCGACCTCCGAGCAACGCATCCTCCTCACACGGGATGTGGGGCTCCTCAAGCATGGCTCCCTCACCCACGGTTACTACATCCGAGCCACTGACCCCCGGGAACAAGTGACCGAGGTCGTCCGCCGTTTCCATCTGAGCGGACACCTCGCCCCCTTCAGCAGATGTATGGCGTGCAACGGAGAGTTGGCTCCCGTGGCCAAGAAGGACATCGTCCATCGCGTGCCCCCCGAGACACGCTCCCATGTTGATGACTTCGAGATGTGCACGTCTTGTGACAAGGTTTATTGGCGGGGGGCGCACTATCCCGAACTGCGCCGGATCGTCGCCGCTGCCCGCCGAGCCGACCGGGACGTCGAATAGCCCGCCAGAGATGGCCGGAGGCCAGAGGCGGTTGGGGTTCTCCGTCGTACGATCGAGACAACGATGCTTGAGACCACGAATCCACAGGCAGCACGCGGGAGGCGTGGAGCTTGCGATCTGTCGTGAGATGGCTCGCGGTGCTGGCAGTAGGGGCACTCGCTGTCCTTGCCCTGATGTGGATGACACAGCGGCGGCTGATCTACTTCCCGACTCAGGCCGTTCCTGATGCTGCCACCTTTCTGCCGGGCGTGGAGGAGGTGACCTACCCCACTGAGGACGGACTGTCCTTGGCGGCCTGGTTCGTGCCGGCGGCCGCCGGGGGACGCAGCGGGACCGTGGTGGTGTTCAACGGCAATGCCGGCAACCGGGCGGACCGCACATCGCTCGCTGAAGCCCTGGCCGAAGCTGGGTTTTCCGTGTTGCTTGTCGACTACCGGGGCTACGGCGGAAACCCCGGAAGACCCTCCGAAGAAGGGCTGGCCGTCGATGCACGAGCAGCGCTTGGCTATCTGGGGACCCGTTCCGACGTCGACCCAAATCGGCTGGTCTACTTTGGCGAGTCGCTTGGGGCCGCAGTCGCCCTCGGACTCGCCCAACACCAAGAGCCGGCCGCCCTGGTGCTGCGCTCGCCGTTCACCTCGCTAGCGGAGATCGGATCAACCCACTACCCGTTCTTGCCTACGTCTCTCCTGTTATGGGACCGCTATCCGAACTTGGAGACAATTCGTACCATCGACGGACCCGTGATGGTCATCGCCGGCTCGGCCGACACCATCGTTCCTGTCGAGCAGAGTAGAAGGTTGTTCGAGGCCTCGCCCGGCCTCAAACGGTTCGTTGTGATCGACGGTGCCGATCACAACGATTTCGCGCTGGTGGCCGGTGCCCAGCTGGTAAATGAGGTTGTGGCGTTCCTCGATGATGTCTTGCCTGCCGGCAATGGGTGAACGCTCGGGATCAGCGGTTCTCCTCGGCGCTGCCCTGTCCTCGGCGGCGGTTTTGATGCTCGAGGTGGTCCTCACCCGGGCATTCGCCGTTGCCCAGTTTCATCACTTCGCCTTCGTTGCGGTGAGCCTGGCCCTGCTCGGGTCTGGTGCCGCCGGATCGTTTCTCTACGTGTGGCCACGTCTCGGACGGGGTGGACCGGGACGGTGGGCCACCCTCGCCGCACTGCAAACTGCCGCCATCATTGGTGGCTACCTGGTGGCGAACCGGGTGCCTTTCGACTCTTTCACTGTGGCCTGGGACCGGCGCCAGATCCTCTACCTGGCCATTGTCTATCTGGCTCTGGCCACTCCATTCTTCTTTGCTGGCGCACTGATCGCATCGCTTCTCGCAGGATGGGACCAACCACGTCGGGTGCCGGCGCACCGGATCTACGCCGCCAGCCTGGTCGGTGCTGGCCTGGGAGCACCCCTGGCCCTGGCCGCGATCGACCATCTCGGTGGCGAAGGGGCTGTCATAGCCACCGCGGGCATGGCGGCCGTAGCGGTTCCCTTTCTTTTGGCGGCGGGTTCCAGCAGACGCCATGGCCTTCCCGCGGTGGCGGTCCTGGTGGCGGTGACAGCCGCACTGCTGGTGGCAGGCCCGGAGAGCATCGAACTGCGGCTCTCTCCTTACAAGGAGTTAAGCGCCGCGCTGAGATACCCGGGGGCGTCGCTGCTCTCCACGGGGTGGACGCCGGCGTCTCGGGTGGATCACGTCGAGAGCGAAGGAATCCGCTCCCTGCCCGGGCTGTCCATCACCTATCGCGGCATTCCACCCGCACAGCAGGGGGTCACGGTCGACGGTGACGACCTGAGTCCGATCCCCCTCGTCGGTCCCGAGCAGGCAGACTTCGCCCCGAACCTCCTCTATGCCCTGCCCTACGAGCTGAAGCCAGGCGCAGAAGCGGTGGTTCTCGACGCCGGAGGAGGCCTGTCGGTCCTCACCGCCCTGGCTTCGGGAGCCGCCCACGTCACGGCGGTGGAGCCCGATCCGCTGGTGGCGGAGGCGGCGTCGGCGTCACCCACCTATCGTCATCCGGCGGTCGAGGTGGTCGTGGAAGAGCCCCGCACCTTCGTCGAGAGAGCCGAAGGTTCCTTCGATGTCGTCCATCTCGCTTTAGACGCTCCATTCCGCCCGGTGACCTCGGGGGCCTACAGCCTGGCCGAGGACTACAGCATGACCCTGGAGGCCATGTCCGCCTATCTCGATGCTCTCCGACCCGGTGGGTTGGTGGCCGTGGTGCGCTGGCTGCAGACTCCTCCTTCGGAGGGAATGCGGGCTGTGGCGATCGCTGGTGAGGCGATCCGTCGGCGCGGAGAAGATCCCGCATTGTCGGTGGTGGCGCTTCGTGGGTTCTCCAACCTCCTGGTGTTGGTCTCACCCGATGGTTTCCGGACCGACCAGTTGGATCGGATAAGGGGCTTTGCCGACACACTCCGCTTTGACTTGGTGGCTTTCCCGGGGCTTGACGTGGGGGAGGCCAAC
>JAUXLW010000163.1 GCA_030623545.1 Acidimicrobiia bacterium
CGAAGTGCTGGCCAGCCGCAGTGAAGTTCGGCGCGGTGAGTGGGACGACTTCAGGGACGGTCCCATCATCGTCCGCCCGATAGGCTCGGTCGCCTACAAGATGGCGCTTGTCGCGGCCGGCCTGGCCGATGCCACCTGGACACTCACACCGAAGAACGAGTGGGATGTTGCCGCCGGCACTGCGCTGGTGACGGCGGCGGGAGGCGATGTTTGGCTCCCGGATGGGTCGCCCCGGGTTTTCAACCAGCCAGATCCGCTACTTCCTGGGTTAATCGCCACCCCACCCGGGATTACCGCCGCGGTAAAAGAGCTGATCGGCTAGCCGACAACCCGCCACACGGCCCCTGAGCGGGGTCTGAGAGTGATTCCGACCGCATCGCCGTCCCGATTGATTCCCTCGGATCCCCACAAGGTTTCGAAGTGGTCCCCGGCCACGTCGGGCACCCGGGCCGATTCGGCCGAGTCGCCGCTGTTGACGGCGACGATCAGCCGCTCGCCGTTCTGGCTGCGCTCGAAGGCATATAGCCCGTTTCCGTAGTTGCCCGGTGGCGGCCACAGGCGTCGATAGGTGCCGGTTCGCAAGGCAGGGTGGGCATGGCGCACGGCGGTCAGTGAGCGGGTTGCTTTGAGAAGTTCCTGATTCCAGGAGTGCTCGTGTTCCCAGGGAAAGCCTCGCCGGCAGTCCGGGTCGCGCTTTCCTTCCAGACCTATCTCGTCGCCGTAGTAGATGCATGGCGCCCCCGGGAACGTCAGCTGGAGCAGGGCGGCCAGTATGACGGTCTGAGCGTCATTGCCGACAGCAGTGATGACTCTCGGGGTGTCGTGAGAGCCGAGCAGGTTGAGGTGAGCCTGCAACCCGTCGGTTCCGTACATGTTGTGGAGATGGTCGACCGAGTCCGCATAACCGCCGGCATCGTGCGGCGGCCGGACCTCGTAAGTGATGCTGTCGACCACCGAGTCCACGACCCGGTGGCCGCCGACGTAGCGAAGGATGAACCCGGTGAGGAGGTAGTTCATGGTGCCGTCGAAACGGTCGCCACCCGTCCAGGAACTGGCGTCTCCCCAAACCTCGCCCACGATGTAGGCGTCCGGGTTACGGGCGCGAACTCGAGTGCGGAACTCCTCCCAGAACCCATCGGCGGTGATCTCTTCGGGAACGTCGAGCCGCCAGCCGTCGATGCCGCGGTCGATCCAGTGTTCGCCCACACTCATGAGGAACTCGCGCACCTCCGGGTTGTCGACGTTGAACTTGGGCAGGGCATGCAACCCCCACCAGGCCTGGTAGCCGGCCGGCTCGTCCGGGTCGTAGGCCCGCAGCGGCCAGTCGGTGATGTGCCACCAATCCGCCCAGGGAGAGGCCGGGCCGCTCTCCAGGAGGTCGTTGAACTGAAAGAAGCCACGGCTGGCATGGTTGAACACGCCGTCGAGCACCACCTTGAGTCCCCGGTCGTGGCAGGTTTTTAGCAGCTCGTCGAATGCCTCGTCTCCTCCGAGGAGTGGATCGACCCGGAAGTAGTCATGAGTGTGATAGCGATGGTTCGAAGCCGACTGGAAGATGGGATTGAGGTAGAGGGCGTTGCAGCCCAGGTCGGTGATCCAATCCAGCTTGTCGATGATCCCGTAGAGGTCGCCTCCTTTGTAACCATGGACCGTGGGAGTGTCATCCCACGCTTCCAGGCTGGAGTGCTTGGCCAACCGATCTGAGCGAGCGAAGCGGTCGGGAAAGATCTGATAGAAAACTGCGTCCTTAACCCACCCCGGGGGCGAGTGGAACGCTTCCGGGGACTGGGGGTGATCGGTGTCGCATTCGGCACAGGGATGCCAGCCAGGCCCGCTGCGCTCTCGTTGCTTCTCAGACTCCAACCCTCAGGACCTTCGCTTTCGATCACCGCGTCGAAGTCGAGCCTATCGACCAACACCCTGAGGCATCGGAGGGCCTCGAAGCTGAGGTCGGCGCTCCTGTCTCCAACCTGCATGGCGGCGGCGACCTGACAGATTTCGTACCGGAGATCTTTCCTTGCCTTATCGAGTTCGGTAACGCTGCGCTTGATCCGAGTGGTGCCCAGCATGGGAAACGTTAATGTCTATCGACCAGCGGTCGTCGAACTTCGGCCGTTAGACCCTTCTTAGCGGACGGGCCGGCTGGCACACTGCGCAAGGAATGTGAAAGGGGTCACATGTCGGATCTAGATCGACGCGGTCGAAAGCGTCGAGCTGTTGTGTTGGTTCTCCTCCTGGTCGGCGCCCTGACTTTGATCGCTTCGTGTCGGGCAGGTGACGATGCAGAAGACGCCGGGCCGGTCCCTCAGGCCACGGACGTCGATCTGAGTGGAGTCGATGTGGAGATGCATCACGCTGTCGGCTGAGGTTGTTGCCATGAGTGGGCCGCGTACATGCGCGACCACGGTGCGACGGTCGTCGCCATTGCCGATCTCGAGTTAGCCAGCCTCCGGTCCGAACTCGGCATACCTCCTAATGCTGCGACCTGTCACGCTGCCCTTATCGGCGACTACGTCGTTGAGGGCCATGTACCGGTGGAGGCGATTGCCCGGCTTCTGGACGATCGTCCGGATGCGGTGGGGATCACAGTGCCGGGGATGCCCGCCGACTCTCCGGGAATGGGCGGGGATCCTGCTACCTGGGCCGAACTCGACGTATTTCTGATCGGTCATAACGGCCAACTCACGAAGTTCGATTTCTGAGTCAGGCCGAGGGGGATGACGGGTGACCGACGCCTGTCTATCGACCGCTCCGCCGTTCCCGGCGCGCCCCCGGTTGCGCAGCTCGACAATCGTGGAGTTCTCGGTGAGGGTGAGACCCGTGCCTTGCGCATCGCGAACGAAGCGCAGGCGGTGGACTGCGTGGGGCCCGTACTGGCAGTAAGCGTCGGCGCCGCGTTCTGGGGCGTTTGGCCCTACTAGGCGGTCGATTGGCCCTACAGGGCGGTCGATCAGCCACATAGTCTCGAATTCGACGTTGTGTCGCATGGTGTGATCGCGTCGTCGTTGCAGCACGCAGAAAGAGCCGGTATCACATGTTCACCGCCCGGAAGCCATGACAGATCTCTATTCAGCCGTGATGGTTGTGGCGGATGCAGATAACGACGCTTGGTTTGACCACATGGGCGGTTGGGCTGGATGGTGGGTGATCTTTCCGATCGTGATGATGATCTTCATGGTGCTGATGATGTCACGCATGTTCTTTTCCCGGCATGACAGCTCGGGCGGCGGGATGGGGATGATGGGCATGATGGGCGGCCATGGCGGCGAGAACCAAACCGCGGATGCCAGTGCCCTGGAGGTGCTGGGTAGGCGTTACGCGGCGGGCGAGCTCACCGACGAGGAGTTCGATGCCATGCGCCGCAGACTCGAGAGTGGGTAGTCATAAGGCGTTTTCTCGTCTTCGCGGTTTTGGCAGCTGGGATGTTTCTGGTTGTGCGAAAGATTGCTGAGAGGGCGGGCCCGGTTATGCGGGAGCGTTGCTCGGAAAGGTGTGAGCGGATGTTGGCCTCCATGCCGGAGTCGTTTCCTCCCAATCGGATGATGGCCGACCTCGATGCCCTCAAAGAGCAGACCGCCCGCATCCTTGAGGTGCTGGAGGAACGTCAAGCAGTAGAAGGGCCGCAGGAATAGCCGGGCATGGCGTAGACGCAGAGGAATCGGGAGGCAGGCGAGTGAGTGTGGCATCAGAGTCGGATCAAGCGATTAGTTATCTGCGGGTGCCGGACGAGGAGGAATGGCCTCCTGAGGTGCGCGAGTTGGCGGAGTTGTTCACCGCCAAGCTGGGCTTTGTGCCGAACATTCTTCGTGCCTTTGCGTTGTTGCCCGACCACTTCTCGGGTTGGTGGGCGTATTTCGATGACCTGATGACGGGCCCGGCGACGGCGAGTTCCCGACTAACAAAAGCGCAACGAGAGATGGTTGCTGTGGTCGTGTCGGCCGAGAACGACTGCCACTACTGAATGATGTCTCATGGAGCCGCGTGTCGGCTCCGCACGAAGGATCCTGTCCTTGTCGACAAGTTGCTCACCAACTATCGCCGTGCCGAGCTCGAGCCGGCTGAACGTGCGATGCTCGATTACGCGGTCAAGGTCGCTACCGCCGCGGATGAGATCACGGCTGAAGACGTCGACGTGATGCGAGATGTGGGGTGGGCCGATGAGGACATCCTTTACATCATCGAGATTGCCGCCATGTTCAGTTACACCGGACGTCTGGCCAACGCGCTCGGCCTGATCGCCAACCCGGAGTACGGCGACATCGGACGTCACCCTCACGCCCGCTGACCACGCATCCCGACCTGTCGGGATCCAAAAGGGAGACTTAGATGCCTCGCGCTATTTGGATCTGAGATCTTCGGCATCTTTCCAATCGACACC
>JAUXLW010000148.1 GCA_030623545.1 Acidimicrobiia bacterium
AGGCCACCTCGATCGAAATCTCCGACGACCGAGTAGCTCAGTTCGAAGCTGTGGTTGGCGTCGATCTGGTCGACGATGGCGGCAGCAGCAGCCAGAGCCTCGGATTCACTCGCGGCCACTGCGTACGCACGAGCCGCCTCGGCCGCCGCCCGTCCTGCGACGTTACGGCGCTCCACTACGGGGGCGATCGTCAACACGAACACGGCTATTGGAAACAAGAGCACACCGACCGCGAATAGAAACTCGATCTGAATCGCACCGCTCTCGCGCCGGATCACGGTAACTCCTCCTTGACTGCTACCGACTCCTCCGACCCACTGAAGATCGGCACCAGGGGCAACCAGGGCTCAAAACTGTAAGTAACAGTTGCCACGATCGTGCCCGAACCGGTGGCGCAGGTGACGGCTACTCCGTCTCCCATGGGCCCACCAAGTCCCGCCGTGATGACTTCACTTGCCCTCTGCTCACATTCGGCAACGCCGGCAAAGAGGCGCGAGCCGGTTTGGGCCCCTTCCTCGGCAGCGGCTCGCAGCACCCCGCGGCCGTATTGGATGACGATCAGATTGGCGAGCATCACGAGGAGAAGCAGCGAGAACGCGACAACAGCCACGAACTCCACAGTGACGTACCCGCCTTCGCGGCGCCGCCAAGCGCCCATAGCCTTCTCCGCTCAGACGGATCTAGTTAATGACCTGGTCTCGGATCCACCCGACGATCTCAACTCCGGCGGCCTGGAGGACGCCCCAGATCACGACCAGGGCCCCGATAGCCAGCGCGGCATTGCCCAGTAACTCGGCTGTGCTCAGGCCATCCTCAACCCGGTGCACCCGTTTCAAACCCGTCCCGAGTGACCCCAAAACTGCACCAATAACTTGCATTACGATCCCACCTTCCTTAACCCTCGTAGACCCCGTAAGACTCCTGCCATAGTAACTGGAAAATTTGTGCACTTCACCAGGAACGACGTTGGCGGCCCGAAAGGGTGCCAAACGGTCACTCCTCCACCGCCGGACCCGTCCCTTGAACAAGACAATTGATATCGCGACCTAAAGGGCGCCCGCGAAATCCTCAGGCGGGGCGGCCATAATCAGGTGAGCTGCGACTCACAAACCTGCCAGGTCCCGGAACTCCCCGGCAACATCCGCCCCCGAAAACGGTTCCCCCACGACGACCAGGACGGTGTCGTCTCCAGCGACGGTTCCCACCACAGAATCCCACCCGGCCCGGTCGATGGCGGCACCCACCAGGTGGGCTGAGCCGGGAGGTGTCCGAACGACAACGAGGTTTTTCGACGAGTCGACCTCCACGACCCAGTCACTGCACACCCGTTGCAGCAGTTCGGCAGGCGCAACCTGATCCCGGGGTTGCTCGGGTATTACATACGCGGTCTCGCCCTGTGCGGTACGGGCCTTGACTGCCCCCAGCTCTTCGAGGTCCCGGGAGACTGTTGCCTGGGTGGCAATGATGCCTTCGTCGCCAAGCATCTCGACAAGCTGGACTTGGCTGTTGATCGGCCGATCTGCGAGCAGCGTGGCTATGCGGTATTGGCGCTGCGTTTTCGAAAGTCCGGTCGTGGTCATTGCTGCTCCCACAGCCAGGCGAGCAGGCCCCGGGTTGTGTGCATCCGATTCTCAGCCTGTGGCCAGATCCGACTCTGCGGCCCATCCACCACCTCGCCCACGACCTCCTCTCCCCGGTGGGCCGGCAGGCAATGCATGAAGATGGCACCCGGATTGGCTTGCTCCATCAGATCGGCCGTTACCGAGTATTCGGCAAACGCCGCCTTACGTTTATCGAACTCACCCTCCTGCCCCATCGAAGCCCACACATCCGTATAGACGACGTCGGCCCCGGCGACCGCTTCAACCGGGCTCTGTGTCACAAGTGGCTCGGCACCGAGAGCCTTGATGCGATCGATGTCGGCCGCCGGCGGCCCATAGCCGTCGGGAGTGGCGAGCCGGGTCTTCATACCTGCCATCGCGGCCGCCAGGGCCAGTGACCTCCAGACATTGTTGGCGTCTCCGACAAAGGCCAGCGTGCGTCCACTCAGGTCGCCGAGCTCCTGTTGGATGGTGAGGAGATCGGCGAGGGCTTGCATCGGATGGGCTTTGTCTGAAAGCAGATTCACGATCGGAATCACTTGCAGCTTTTCCATGCGCTCGAGGGTGGCGTGGTCGAACACACGGGCTCCCACAAAGTCGTAATAGCCGGCCAGAGTCCGTGTGATGTCTTCCACGGACTCGCGAGTATCAAAGCCAAGCTCCCCGCCCTGGATGTACACCGGGTGCCCACCAAGTTGGACCACGGCCATCTCGGCCGAATTACGTGTGCGGGCCGACGGCTTCTCAAACACAAGCGCAACTCCCCGACCGGTCAGAACCGGTTCCGGGCGTTCCTGTTGCGAATAGGCCAATACGCTGTGGAGCTCGTCAGGGCTCAGGTCGTCGATTTCGAGCAAGTGCCTCATACAAGAATCCCTTTCAGAATGTCGATTGCTTCGTCTATCTCGGCGTCGGATACAAGGAGGGGAGGGGCAAAGCGCAGGGCAGTGGGGGTGACGCCGTTGATGACCAATCCGGCCTCGAGGGCAAGCGAGGTTACGTCCGGGCCGGAGCGGCTGGTGAGCTCAGCGGCCAGCAATAGGCCATAACCACGGACGGAATCCACAGTGGGGATCGACTCGAGCCCGGCGGTGAGCCGCCGACCCGCCTCCATCGCCAGAGTCGGAGCATCCCTCATCTCCATGATCTCCAGCACCCGTTGTGCCGCTGCTGCCGCCAGCGGCTGGCCGCCGAATGTCGTCGCATGGTCACCTGGTTGGAACGCGGCCGCGATCTCGCTCTTCGCCCAGGTCGCTCCGATAGGCACACCGTTGCCGAGCGCCTTAGCCATACACACGACATCAGGCGAGACTCCGAAGTGCTGGAAACCGAACCACTTCCCGGTGCGAGCGAGGCCGGTCTGGACCTCGTCCACCATGAACAACAATCCTCGCTCGTCACAGAGGCGTCGGACGCCCTGCAGGTATTCGCTCGTCGCCGGCCGCACCCCGGCCTCACCCTGAATCGACTCGAGATGCACCGCGGCGACATCATCAGTGATGGCGGCCTCGAGGCCGGACAGGTCGTTCCAGGGGACGTGGCGAAAGCCATCCGGCAGCGGCTGGAAGGCTTCGTGCTTGGCGGGCTGGCCGGTGGCATGGAGAGTGGCGAGGGTGCGCCCGTGAAAGGACCCATCGGCGGTCAACACGACGTACTTGCCCGGCCCACCCCATTTGCGGGCCAGCTTGAAGGCCGCCTCGTTGGCTTCCGCCCCCGAGTTGCAGAAGAACACCTGGCCGCCGCCTCCGAGCAGGCGGTCGAGGGTGGTCGCCACCTCGAGGCCCGGCTCGGTGCCAAAGAGGTTGGAAACATGGAGAAGGGTTCGGGCCTGAGCGGCAATTGCCTCGGCTACGTCCGGATGGGCGTGGCCCAGGCTGGTCACGCTCAGCCCCGAAAGGAAGTCCAGGTAGCGTTTGCCCTCGCTGTCCCACAGCTCGGTGCCACGGCCCCGGACGAAAGTGACGCTCGTCGGTGGGTATGTCGCCATGAGCGGACCGGCAGAGTTGACCTGTTCGGCAGCCGCTATCACGAGAGCTCACCTGAGGTGACCATGGTTCCCATGCCGGAATCGGTGAAGATTTCCAGTAACAGAACGTGCGGTGTGGTCCCGTTGATCATGTGAGCGGAGTGGACCCCGTGGCGAACCGCATGGACACACGCCGCCACCTTGGGAATCATGCCGGTGCCAACAATTCCCGCACTGACCAATTGCTCCAATTCGATCGCCGTGACCCTGGAGATGAGCGTCGTCGGGTCGGTTACGTCTTCAAGAAGCCCTTCCACATCCGACAGGTAGACCACCTTTTCGGCATCGAGGGCCGCGGCCAGCGCCCCCGCCACCGTGTCGGCATTGATGTTGTACGCCTGACCCTCCTCATCTGTCCCGATGCTCGACACGACGGGAATCAGGTCCTCGGCGAGCAGCCGCTCGATGATGGTGGGGTTGACCGCTTCCACATCTCCCACGAAGCCAAGCTCAGGATGACGGGCCGTAGCTAACAGCAGCCCGGCATCCTCCCCGGACACTCCCACGGCGAGCGGTCCGTGCCGGTTGATGAGGGTCACGATGTCGCGAGAGACCTTGCCCACAAGGACCATGCGGGTGATATCGAGCGACTCGGCATCGGTGACCCGGTGGCCGTCCCGGAACTCAGTGGTTTTGCCAAGGCGCGCCATCAGTTCGGTGATCTGGGGCCCTCCACCGTGAACGATGATCGGCTTTATGCCCACCGAATGCATCAGGACTACGTCTTCGGCGAACTGGGCCGACAACATCTCGTCGCTCATCGCGTTCCCGCCGTACTTGACGACGACCACCTTGCCCCTGAAGCGCTGGATGTAGGGGAGAGCCTGGCTGAGAACGTCGGCGGTTGTCTTCGTGTCAATCATGATTTGCCCATGTTCTCGTCGATGTAGGCATGGGTGAGATCCGTAGTGATGA
>JAUXLW010000086.1 GCA_030623545.1 Acidimicrobiia bacterium
GGTCCTGGTCATCATGCTCGATCCCTCCTCTCTACAGACCGTCGATGCCATGGAGCAACATTCAGTCCTGGTTCACGAGCTTGTCAAGCATTCTTCCGATCTGGCCGCCAGGACCAGGTTGGTGATGGTGAGCAAGACCGACCTCGATGAGGTCGGCGAGCTGCTGCCCGAGTTGGAAGATGCGGCCGCAGCAGCCGGCTTTCAGCTCTATCCGGTTTCCGGTGTCACCGGCGACGGCGTGAAGCCGCTCTTGAGCGCGATTCTCGAGGCGGTGGCAGTCGACCGGCGTGAGGCGCCGGATCGACTCGGATATGTTCTGCATCGCCCGGTGGATGACGGGTTCGCGGTTGTCCGCGATGGCGACACCTGGGTGTTGAGTGGACGGGCGGCCGAAAGAGCAGTGAACCTCGACGATCTGGCGTCCTCGCAGGCCCTCGACTTCGTAGCCTCGCGCTTGGCCGGCGCCGGCATAATCCGGGCGCTCGAGGAGGCTGGAGCCGTGACCGGCGATGATGTGCGCATCGGCGAATTGTTGTTCGAGTTTTATCCCGTTCAGGATGAGTTGGAGGATGAGGTCGAGTGAGGTATCGACTAGAACCGGGAACGCCGGTGGTGGTGAAAGTGGGCTCTTCGAGTCTGGCGGCCGTGGGAGGTGGCCTCGATTCCGAAGCGATAGGCCGCGTTGTCCAGCAGGTGGCGAACCTTTGGAGCGCGGGATACCCAACCGCCCTCGTTAGCTCGGGAGCGGTGGCAGCCGGGATACCGGTGCTCGGGACGACTCCAACCGACCTGGCAGGGTTCCAGGTAGCAGCGGCAGTGGGGCAGAGCCGGCTCATGGAACGCTACATTGCCCACTTCGAGCGATCGGGTTTAATCGCAGGTCAGGTCCTGTTGACTAAGGATGTCTTGGCCAACCGCCAGCAATACCTCACCGCCAGGGAAACCCTGTCGCGGATGTTGGAGCTGGGAGTGGTACCGGTTGTGAACGAGAACGACAGCGTCGGGGTGGAAGAGTTGCGCTTTGGCGACAACGATCGCTTGGCTGCCGTAGTCTCCCATCTGGCCGGAGCCGGAATGTTGGTGGTCCTCACCGACACACCCGGGCTATTTTCGGGTGACCCCCGATTCGATGATGAGGCCCGCCTGATCACAGCAGTGCGCCACAACGATGAGATTCTCGACGAGGTTATCCGCGGTGCGCCCGGTCCGCTTGGATCGGGGGGAGCCGCCACCAAAGTGGCCGCGGCTCGCATCGCCGCCTGGTCGGGCATTCCGACGGTGATTGCCGACTCGCGAGAGCCGGACGTTGGTCTCCAGGCTGTCTCCGGTGCCGGGGTGGGGACGTGGATTGATCCTCAGGAATCGAGTCTGCCGGCTCGCAAGCTGTGGATCGCTTTTGGCCAGCCGTCCGAGGGCACCATCGAGGTTGACGACGGGGCGGTGACGGCTTTGGTATCCGGGGGTAAGTCACTGCTTGCGGTTGGTGTCAAGTCGTTGGCCGGAGATTTCGCCGAGGGAGCTGCGGTCGAAGTGAAGGATGCGCGGGGTTCGCTCATCGGCAAGGGCCTGGTGCGAGTCTCCGCCCAGAAGTTGGCGGAGGTGGTGGGCCGGCACAGCTCTGAGGTGGGTGGTGAGGTAATTCACCGTGACGACCTCGTCATCCTGGTGGATTCGTCTGGTGGATGAGCGTGATGTGGGGGTGCTGCGGGCCGTGCCGAAACAGCCGCTTTCTGTAAACTGGCCCGATGATTGAGAAGATTGGTCGACAAGCCCGCGAGGCCGCCCGTGTTGTCGCTACCGCGTCAACGGCGACAAAGAACGACGCTCTAGAAGCTATGGCAGCCTCTCTGGAGGCTTCGGCGGAGGAGATCCTGGCGGCCAACGCTGGTGACGTGGCCCAGGCCCAAACATTGGAGATTGGCGACGCCCTGATGGATCGCCTGACCCTGACAGATGCCCGCCTCGCATCAATGGCCGCCGGGCTGAGGAAAGTGGCGGGGCTTCCAGATCCGATCGGTGTCGCCACCGGCGGCTGGACGATGCCGAACGGCATTCGGGTGCAGCGCGTACGTTCTCCGCTCGGAGTCGTTGCCGTGATTTACGAAGCTCGGCCCAACGTCACTGCCGACGCCGGAGGCCTGGCCTTCAAGGCAGGCAACGCAGCCATTCTCCGCGGCTCGTCATATGCCCTTGGCTCGAATCAGGCTGTCGCGGCGGCCCTCCGCTCTGGTCTGGCATCGGCCGGCCTCCCGGCCGATGCCATCCAGCTTCTCGAGGACACGTCGCGTGAGGCGGCCGCCGAGCTAATGCAGGCCACTGAGTGGGTGGATCTGTTGGTTCCGCGTGGTGGCCCTGGCCTCATCCAGGCGATGATCGACAATGCGACGGTGCCGTATGTGATCGATGGGGCGGGCAACTGCCACGTTTACGTAGACGAGGCAGCCGATCTCGAAAAGGCCAGGGCGATCACCGTCAACGCCAAGATCTCCCGGCCTGCTGTGTGCAACGCCGCCGAGTCTCTGCTGGTGCATGAGGCGGTGGCTGCCAAGTTCATTCCCGAGGTGGCTGCCGAGCTCATCGAGAACGGAGTCGAGCTACGAGGTGACGAGCTGACTCAGGAGCTTGTCCCACAGGCCGGCAAGGCCAGCGACGAGGACTACGGGACGGAGTTCCACGACCTCATCATGTCCATCAAAGTGGTGCCCTCGGTGGCGGCTGCCGTCGACCACATTCTCGAATACGGCAGCGGACATACCGACGCCATCGTCTCGGAGGACTATGGAGCAATAGACACCTTCGTGCGTGGTGTCGATTCGGCCGTGACCATGGTCAACGCCTCAACCCGCTTCACCGACGGCGAAGAGTTCGGTTTCGGAGCCGAGATCGGAATTTCAACTCAGAAGCTCCATGTTCGGGGACCGATGGGTCTGGAAGCCCTGACGTGCGAGCGGTACGTGCTGTACGGCACGGGCCAGGTTCGTTGACCACTTTTGCATCTCCTGCAGAGGTTGCCGATGCCCTGAAAGGGGCAGGCTATCTGTCGACCGATCGAATCAGCCAGGTTGTCTTCCTGGCAGAACGGCTCGAGAAGCCGGTGCTTGTCGAAGGTCCGGCGGGGGTCGGCAAGACTGAGCTCGCCAAGGCACTGGCGGCGATTCATGAGCGACGCCTGATCCGCTTGCAGTGCTACGAGGGACTTGACGAATCAAAGGCCCTCTATGAGTGGAACTATCGCAAACAGCTCCTGCGGCTCCAGGCCGACACCGGCGACTGGGATACGGTCGAAGGCGACATCTTCACTGAACCGTTCCTTCTGGAGCGTCCGCTGCTGGAGGCGCTGCGGTCGGCCGAACCGGTGATCTTGCTCATCGACGAAGTAGACCGGGTGGAGATAGAGACTGAGGCGCTGCTGCTGGAGGTCCTGGCCGACTTTCAAGCCTCGATCCCCGAGCTGGGCACCATCGTCGCCCAGTCGCAGCCGCTTGTGGTGCTCACCTCCAACAACACCCGCGAGTTGTCCGATGCCCTCAAGCGCCGCTGTCTGTTTCTCTACATCGACTATCCCGATGTCGAAAGAGAGCGAGAGATTCTCCTCACCCGCGTCCCCGAGCTTCCCCAGCGCCTCGCCGAGCAAATCGCCGGAGTGGTGCGCCATATCCGCAGCCTGCCTCTGCGGAAGCCGCCTTCGGTCAGCGAATCGATTGATTGGGCGCGGACGCTGTTGGCTCTTGGCATCGACGAGGTCAACGAAGGCGTGACGGTTGACACTCTCAATGTTTTGCTGAAGTACCAGGCCGATCTCGACAAGGTTGCCGGCGACCTCTCATGATCGGGGTTCTCACCCTTTTTGTCGGTGAGCTCCGCCAGGTGGGGATACCGGTTTCGATGGTGGAATCAATCGACGCCGCCCGGGCCGTGGAGCATGTCCCGCTCGAGGACCGCCAGGCCCTCCGACATTCGCTGGCAGCGTGCCTGGTGAAGAACTCGCATCACCTCGATGCATTCGACGCGGCCTTTGACGCTTTCTTTTCGGTTCGCGTTGGGGATGACTCTCAGGCCGACGGCAAACCGGCGGCGGGCCCACAGTTACCGGGTAGCGGAGGGGGAGAGGGTGAGGTTGACATTGCCAAGCTCGTCGATGGACTGCTTGGTGCATTGGCCGCCGGGGAATGGGGCAGCGTTCGGCTGATCGCCCGGCAATCGGTGGGTCTTTTGGCCGGTATGGCGCCAGGACGCCCGGTGGGGGGCCGCTATTACCGCTATCGGGTGCTGAGCCGCCTTGGTGTAGAAGGCTTTCTCGATCGACTGATGGAACAGCATCCTGAGGCATCAGGCCTCGATCGTCGACTGCTCGAAGACGAGTATCGACAACGGATCACCCGATTCGAGGATGCAGTCGGGGACGAAATCCAACGCCGGCTGGTGGATGATCGGGGTCCCGAAGCGGTTGCCCGGACCACTCGCCACAAGCTGCTGGAGGATATCGACCTGGCCCATGCCGGCCGGGCTGAGATCGACCGTATGGAACGAGTGATCCAGCCCCTGGCCCGCAAGCTGGCTTCACGTCTCGCTCAGCGCAGGCGTCACCTTCGGCGGGGCCGCCTCGATGTGCGGAGTACGGTGCGACGCTCCCTTTCCACCGGAGGATCGTTTGCTGAGCCCCGCTTTCGCACTCCGAAGATCTCCAAGCCTGAGATCGTCTTGCTATGCGACATCAGTGGATCAGTGGCGGCTTTCGCCCATTTCACCATGCAGCTCACCTATGCAATGTCCAGTCAGTTTTCCAAGGTGCGAGCCTTTGCCTTTATCGATGGGGTCGACGAGGTGACCGGATTTTTCGCCCCGGGAGTGGATTTCCACGAGTCGATTGTGCGGATAAGCCGGGAAGCGAACGTGGTCCACTTCGACGGGCACAGCGACTACGGAAACGTCTTCGAGCGCTTCTGGGAGCGATATTCCGAAAGCTTGACTCCGCGCAGCAACCTCATCATCACGGGCGACGCTCGCACCAACTACCGGCCGGCTGGTGTCGAGGTGCTGGACAAGATGGCCGACCGGGCGCGGGCCACCTACTGGCTAAATCCGGAGCCGACCCGTTTCTGGAACACCGGCGATTCAGTTATGCATGAGTATCTCGATCTATGCGACGGAGTCTTCGAGGTGAGAACCCTGCGCCAACTGGAGCACTTCATCGAGGAGCTCTCGATCGCCAGCACAGTTCACTCAACGAGGGTAAAGATCTGATCTCAGCGGTCGATAGATATTTACAGCCCACCAGGAGCAAACGTGCCCAGTCGCATTCTGGTCGTAGAAGACTCACCCGTTATCCAACGTCTCATTGGGATGACCCTCAAGCCGGCGGGCTATGAGGTGGAGTTCTGTGGTTCCGGCACGGATGGGTTGGATCGAGCCCGGGCTAGTCGCCCGGATCTGCTGATCCTCGACATCGGGCTTCCCGGGATGGACGGCTGGGAAGTCCTCGAAGCATTGCGTGCAGACGAAGAGACGAGGAACATGCCTGTGATGGTCTTGACGGCTCACGGCCGTGCCAGCGTCCAGGACCAGGCCGACCTCAAGGGCGCCAACCTTGCCCTCTCCAAGCCCTTCGATCCCTCCGATTTCAGGGACGCGGTTGCATTGCTGACGCAAGCACAAGCTGCGTAGCACAAGCCACTAGCCAGCTCCCTCAGTTTTCCATATGGTGCCTTGGTGCCCGTCTTGCTTGCCCTGGCGCTGTTGGTGCCGCCGATTGCCGACTGCTCGTCCCCGCCGGGCCCTGTCCTGGCCGGTTACGCGCCGATGGGCCGCTATGCGGGTCACTGGGGCGTCGACTTCGAAGCTCCCCCCGGGTCGTTAGTACGGGCCGTGCTGCCGGGCACAGTTACTTTTTCGGGGTTTGTCGTTGAGAACCTCTCGGTGACGGTGCACTACAGAGGCGGCGTGCGGACCAGCTACTCCTTCCTTTCCAGATTGGCGGTGAGCCAGGGCGAGGTTCTGAATCGAGGCGACCTGGTGGGAGAGAGTGGCCTGGCCCA
>JAUXLW010000126.1 GCA_030623545.1 Acidimicrobiia bacterium
AGCGAAGGCGAGGAGGGTGAGGCTTACAGTTCTATGTCCTCCTGGGCGAGGACCGTCTGAGCGAAGCGAGGGCGAGGAGGGGGAGCTTTATTGGTGGGAGCCGCGCCCCCCGTCCGTCACCGGCGCCGCCGGCGCCACCTTCCCCCGCAGGGAAGGAGAACTCTTCTGTCCTCCTGGGGGAGGACCGTCTGAGCAAAGCGAAGGCCAGGAGGGGGAGGCTTACAGCTTCTCGAATCCAGTTCCCCCCTCCCTCCTGGGGAAGGACCGCTCAACTTCCTCGGTGATTCGCGCGACAACACCCGCCAGGTCGCGATACACCTCGTCGTTCCAGAAACGAAGAATCGTAAAACTGCGATAGCGAAGCCACGCGTCGCGCCGGCGATCGTCCTCCCCACGGTGGTGACTGCCATCCACTTCCACAATCAGTACGCAGAGGCAGGCAAGCGAAGTCGACAATGTAGGGGCCGACCGGGACCTGCCGCCGAAAACGAACCCCGAGCTGATCCTTGCGTAGGTCGAGCCATAGCCTTGTCTCCTCCACCGTCATAGACCGCCGCGACTGACGAGCAAGACGCCTCGAGTAGACGCGGGTGGGTTGTCTCGGCACTCATGAAACGTGCCCAACCCACTAGACCAAGTCAATCCCTCTATACCATCCTCGGGGAGGAGCGCCTGAGCAAAGCGAAAGCAAGGAGGGGGAGCTTTGTTGATGAGAGTCGCGCCCCCCCTTCCGTCACCGGCTACGCCGGCGCCACCTTCACCCCAGGGAAGGAGAACCCCTATGAGGAGAAGCCCCAAACCTCACCAGGGCTAGAACTCCAAAACCACCGGGATCACGACGGGTCGGCGGGCGGTCTCGCGGCGGGTGATCGTACGAACTGCCTGCACGATCTTGCGACGGCAGTTGTCGGCGTCGGTCTTGCCCTTGCCCAACATGTCGATGATTTCTGTTTGGGCAGCTTTGAGGATCTCCTCCGGCTCATCCATGAAACCATGACTGTCGAGATGAGGGCCATGTACGACCTCGCCGGTTTGCATGTCCACGCCGACCGTCACCACGATGACACCATCGTCGGCCAAATGCCTTCGATCGCGGATCGCCGTGCGGACATCTCCCACACCGGTTCCGTCTAGATATACGTAGCCGGCGGGAACCGCTCTTCTCAACACCTTGGTCTTCTTCCCGTCAAGAACGATGGCGTCTCCGTCCTCGCACACGACAACCTCGGGGACGTTCATGGCCAGAGCAAGGTCGGCGTGAGCTCGCAAGTGGCGATACTCGCCGTGGACCGGCACAAAAGCCTGGGGCCGTACGACATTGAGAAAAGTCAGCAACTCGTCACGACTGCCGTGACCGGAGACGTGCACGTTGGCGTTACGGCCATGAAACACTCGGGCGCCCCGGCGCGTGAGGCCGTTGATAACCTGCGAAACCGACTTCTCGTTGCCCGGGATCGGCGTCGCCGAGATGAGCACCGTGTCGCCCTCATCGAGTTTGACCTTGCGATGTTCCCCGGCTGCCATTAACGACAACGCCGCGAAGGGCTCTCCCTGACTGCCGGTGGAAATCACGCAGACGTCACGCGGCTTCATCTCCAGGATGTCGTCAATGCCGACAACGCTGTCCTGAGGCACATTGATCACCTTCAGGTCTTGGGCGATATCGACATTTCGCACCATCGACCTGCCGAGAAACGCAACTTTGCGACCGGAATCGAGGGCCGCATCCACGATCTGCTGAACGCGATGAAGGTGGCTGGCAAAGCAAGCGGCAATCACCCGGCCGCTCGACTCGGCGATGATGTCATAGAGGCTGTGGCCCAGGGAGGACTCCGATGGCACGAAGCCTGACACTTCGGCGTTTGTGGAGTCGGCCAGAAGCAGGCGCACCCCCTGGCGCCCGAGCTCGGCAAACGTTGGCAAATCGGTGGTCCGCCCATCCACGGGAGTGGGGTCGAGCTTGAAATCGCCGGAATGGACAATCAGCCCCTCCGGCGTTTCAAGAGCTACTGCCGCACCCTGAGGTATGGAATGCGCCACGGGCACCAGCTTGAAACGGAACGGCCCCTGCTCAGTCCACTCGTTGTCCGGCACAGGCTGGAAAACGGCGTCAATCTCGTTTTCCTCAACCCGGCTGGCAGCAAGCCGAACCGACAACTCCGTCCCGAAGACAGGCACATTGATTTCGGCCAAGAAATACGACAACGAGCCGACGTGGTCCTCGTGGCCATGAGTGAGGATGACACACTCAACGTCGTCTCTGCGCTCAACCAGCCAGCTGAAATCCGGTAACACCAGATCGACGCCAAGCATGTGCTCGTCGGGGAACATCAAACCGCAATCGATAAGAGCGATCCGCCCGTCGATCTCCACTGCGGCACAGTTGCGACCTATCTCACCTAAGCCGCCGAGGAAGGTCACCTGGACGCTCATGAGTTTTGGGCGTTCGCCAACGCCTCCTTCACAGCATCAACTGTTCCCGTGCTCGCCGGGATCAGGGGCAGGCGGGGATCACCGACCGATCGCCACACCTGGCTCAGCACCCCTTTGAGAGGCATCGGGTTGGGCTCGAGGAAAAGGGCCTCGAAAACTGGGAGCAGCCGATCGTGAATGGGCTGCGCCGTGTCCAAGTCCTTGTCGCGGGCGGCCGTGATCATCTGCTGAATCTGTTCGCCCACTAGGTGGGAGGCCACCGAGACAACACCGACCGCGCCCAGCTCGACCATCGGTAGCGTCATAAAGTCGGATCCGGAGTAAACCGCAAAGCTCTCGTCCAGATCCTCCAGAGATCGTCGGGTGTAGTCGAGATCCTCAACCGCATCCTTCGTGGCCACGATCCGCGGATGTTGCGACAGCCGCACCATAGTCTCGACCTCGATGAGCCGGCTGGTCCGGCTCGGAATGTTGTAGACCATCATCGGGATTGCCACGGCATCGGCGATGGTTGTGAAATGCTGGACCAGGCCTTCCTGAGGAGGCTTGTTGTAATAGGGAGTCACGGCCAGGATGGCGTCGCATCCGACGTCCTCGGCCTCCCGGCTCAGGGCGATCGAGGCGGCCGTGTCGTAGGTTCCGGTGCCGGCGATTATCGGCGCTCGACCCCCGACGGCCTCGACGACAGTGCGGAAGACGCCCATCTTCTCGTCGTGGGAGAGAGTTGGCGCCTCGCCTGTTGTGCCACAGACCACCAACCCATCGGTGCCGGATGCGAGCAGCATGCGGGCCAGGTCCCAGGTGGCCTGGTAATCGACTGCTCCGGCCTCATCGAAAGGGGTGACCATCGCCGTAAGCACCGAGCCAAACGGTGGAGTCGTCATAGCGGCCACGGTAGCAGCCAGGGTTTGCAAATAGAGTGCGGGAATATCCTGGACTCCAATAGGATTGACAGTGCTTTGCCTCGCAACGTTGGTGACCTTGCAAATGTTGTGGGGCGAGGCCCTACCTGCACGAGGTGATTGAATGACCGAGTTTGTGAAAGAAGTCGACGCTCCGGAGTTCGCTGTTGAAGTCGTGCAGCGGAGCTATGAGGTGCCCGTCGTGGTCGACTTTTGGGCCGAGTGGTGTGGGCCCTGCCGCACTTTGGGCCCCATGCTGGAGAGCCTGGCCGAAGAACACGCGGGTGGTTTTGAACTGGTGAAGGTCGACATCGACAAGAACCAGGAGCTGGCGCGCCAGTTCAACGTCCAGGGGATCCCTTATGTGATGGCCTTCAAAGGAGGGCAACCCGTGAACGAATTCACCGGAGCCCTTCCCGAAGCCCAGGTGCGGGCCTGGCTCGAGAGCATCGTTCCCTCGGCCCTCGACAAGCAGGTGGACGCCGCACGCGACGCCATGCTGGAAGGCAACGCCGTGCAGGCCGAAGAGATTTTGCGGGCGGTACTCGCCGACAAGATGGACCACGAAGAAGCCGGCACGGCACTGGCATCCCTTCTGCTGTCTCAGGGCCGCAACCCTGAAGCACTGGATGTTCTCGCACCGCTGTCCCCCTCCGGTGAAGTCGAGAAGCTTCGGGCAACCGCCCGCCTTATCAGCAGCGAAGATCATGACCTCTCTGCCCTCACGTCCGCGGTTGACTCTGATCCCGAAGACAGCCAGGCGCGGCTCGATCTGGGCCAGGCCCTGGCAGCCCAGGCCGAATTCGAGCCGGCCCTCGACCATTTCTTGGCCGTAGTCCGGATGAAGAACTCAGACCTCGAGAAGGCTCGCGCGGCGATGGTTGACGTATTCGAGGTTCTCGGCAGTGGTCACCCACTGGCCCAGACCTACCGTCGTGAGTTAGCCAACGCCCTCAATTAGTCAGGGACAGGTCCCAGGACCACCGCCCGCAGGTTGTGAGCCATTCCCCACAGGCGTCCGTATTCGTCGGACTCACTGAACTTGGCGACACGCCGGCCGATCTCCTCCTCGGGCAGCGAGTCGCGATTAGCTCCACCGCTGGCGTTTACCGTCGGCCACTCATCGAGAAATTCCTCAGTTCGATTTGTTGGCTCCAGGCCGAGGAAGCCGAATAGGTTGGCCGCTTGCTGTTTCCGCGCCACAGGATCGCGGCCGGTGCGGTCGACATCGAACACAAACAGGTCGCCTGAGGCGTAGAGCTTGTGGGCAATCCGCAACGACTTCTCATAGCGAGCCCGAAATGCTTCGGGCTCGAAATCAGCCCGGTTCTCCATGCGGAGCGTGGAGTTGTAGACATCGGCCGGATTGCGGATGGCGTTACACCCATTGGGTAGGGAACTCACCCAACACCGCGGCAAAGTCTTCGTGGAGCTCTTCCGCGTTCGGTTGCTTGAGCCCGAAGCGGCGTTGCCCGGTGTCGTCGTGCACATCCCAGTCGCGGCCGCTCCCCCAGATGTTTCTCAGTAATTCGACGACCCGGGCTTCGACGTCACTTTCCGTAAATGGCCGCCACGATTGGAAACC
>JAUXLW010000038.1 GCA_030623545.1 Acidimicrobiia bacterium
CATTCCTGCTGTTGGTGGGCACCACCCACCCCTAACCCCTCCCACTCCGCTGCGAAGACTCCGCTCCGCAGGAGGGGTTAAGCCACTTCGCCGATGTCGATGTGTAGCGGTAGGCGCAGCGTGAAGACGCTCCAATCGCTGATGTGGTCATAGGTGAGGTCGCCGCCCATGAGGCGGGCGAGCTGGCGGGAGATTGTCAGCCCCAGTCCCACCGATGTTGGAAGGCCGACGCGATCATGCGCTCGCTGGTATGGCTCGAATATGGCTTCCCGGCTCTCTTCGGGAATTCCTGAGCCGTTGTCCCAGACGTAGATGAACGACCCCTCGAGGTTGGCCTTGGATTCGACCCGGATGATCTCGCCGCCGTAGCGAATGGCATTAGTGATGAGGTTCCGAAGAATCTGCCTGAACCGCAATGGATCGGCGGTGGCCCAGCCCTCGATGGCGGCGTCGAGAACTATGCCCTGCTCCAACTCGATCGGCTCGAGCACCGTCGCCACTTCGGCCTGCAAATCCACCGGCATCCTTCGCACTACGACCTTGCCGATGTCGGCCCGCGACGCCACCAGCAGGTCCTCAATGAGGTGGGCCAGATCGCGGCTTTCGACGGCGAGGAGGTGAAGCAGCTCCCGGCGCTCTTCGTCGCTCATGTCGACATACTGCTCCTGAAGGCTTTCGGCAACGCCGTACACCGTGGTGAGAGGCGTCCGCAGCTCATGGCTGATCGCGGCCAGGAACTCATCCTTTGAACGCGCCAATTCGGCCATGCGGGTTTCGGCCGCCTTACGTTCCGTGATGTCGGCGATCGCCACCAGTACCCGGGTCAGATCAAGTTGCGAGCCCATCGTCGGCACTCGCCAGCTGAGAATGCCGTCAAGCGGCTTCCCCTCGAGCGTGACCATTTCTAACTCCATATCGAGCTTGGAGTCACCTCTCCAAACAGCCAGAAACTGCTCCATGAAGGTTTCCGTATTGGTGATGTCTTCAGGATCGAGGTTGCCGATGAGACTCTCCCGGCCTCCGGCCTCGAAAAGCTCGGACGCCGCGTGGTTGGCATCCTGCACCGTTATCAGGGAGATCGCATGATCGAGATCTTCAGGATTGTGGTCCAGGTAGTAACGAAGATCACGCACTCCGTTCTCTTTGAGGGCTCCCAAGAAGGCCGCCACTTCCGTGAAATCCTCCTCCCACATCGCGATCGGAGAGTTGACAAACAAGTTGCGATAGTGATTCTCCGTCCGCTCCACGCTCCGGGCTCTTGTCTCCAGCTCGGCGTGGAGCTGCTGTATCTCCTGGGAGGTCATGTCCAACGAGCGCTCGAGCCGGGAACGGGCTCGAGCGCTTTTCTCATAGGCGTGCTCCACCCGCTCGAGAAAGGAGGCCCATACTTCGGGATCAGCCGGCGGATTCTCGACGTCGATCCCCAGCCGGCGGAGTTGCCGCTGGAGGACCGGGTTCATGAGCGCTCCCCGATCACCGTTGGAGTCCGGGAAAAATCGTCCTCAGGAAATGGCCCCGCCCAGACGCCACCGTCGTACTGCAATGTCTGAACCTGCATCAGCGAATCCCTTTGAGAACCAAGGATTCATCGGCCAGATGGCCCCTGATCCTTAGGTAGAGAAGAACAAGAACCAGGCTCCGACGGCGACCACGCCGAAGAAGAAAGCTGCCTTGAAGGCACTCCTGGTTACTCCCCAGAAGAAGCCGATTCCTGCCACGATGCCGACGATGACTAGGACGGCTGTGAACAAAGGATTGCTGGAAGCAAAATCGAGAAATTGATCTGGAATTCGGTCGAGCACAGCGTCAGGAATTTGATCCTTGAGCGAGTCGGGTATCCGATCGAGGCCCTCCAGTTGCTCAATGACACTGGGGTCGAGATCCTCCACAACGTCGGGGGGAAGATCGTCGAGAACGTCAAAAAGGGTGCTCATGGCGATGCGACTCTAGTGCCCCGACCAGTAACGTTTGCCGCGTTCAGGACGGCCAGTGACGCCGCTGGACAGAGCAGTCGTGGTCTCAGGACCACTGACCTCGCTCTTGCAGCAACTGTTTGAGGGTGTCGGGACGGTCGGTGATGATGCCGTGCACCCCGCCGTCCAGCAGCCGACTCATCTGGGCAGGATCGTTGACCGTCCAAACATGCACCTGAAGACCGGCCGCCTCGGCTGCCTCCAGCAGCTTGCCGTCCGGCAGTTTCACGAAGGCGAACTCCTCGGGGATTTGCAGGGCGTCGGCCCTGGTCCGCAAGCTGCGGCCGACGCGGGCCGCAGTCCACAACGCCAGCGTCTCAGCCGGACCCGCGGAAGTCGCCACCCTCCCGGAGCTGGCCCGGCGAAAGCGCGCCAGCCGGCGCCCCGAGAAGGACCCGACGATCACCTGGTCCTCTAAGCCTCCCCGAGAAAGGAAGTCGGCCAGAACATCTTCCAGTCCCTCCTGCTTGAGATCGAGGGTGAGCCTGACGCCTGGAAACGTCCCCATCAGCTCGTCGAGGCGGGGCACGGTGATCCCCGACCCCCGGCGCGGGAACCCTTCATGGGGAGCGAAGTTGTAGGCGGCATCAAGCCTGCTCAGTTCATCCCAGGTGACGGAGCTGAGGGAGCCCGAGCCGTCGGTGATGCGTTCCAGGGTGTCGTCGTGGAATGCGACCAGAACTCCATCGGAAGTCATATGGAGGTCGGTTTCCATGTAGCGATAACCGAGGTCTATTGCTCCCTGAAAGGCTACGAGGGTGTTCTCGGGCCAAAGCAGGCGGCTGCCGCGGTGGGCTATCGCCAGAGGAGGCGAGTCGGAGAAGTAGGGGCGCACGCCCGGCAGGATAGCTGGCGGCAAACCCCGCAAATCAAAGAGAGGACCCGGTTAGGCCCTCTCCTCGCTTGATTGTTGGTGGTTTCTAGCCGTCGCCCTTGGCGTCGTCATCGTCATCGCCGTCGAACTTGTCCTTCACGCCTTCCACGACGTCTCCGGCCTTGTCCTTGACGGCGTCAAACGCATCTCCGGCCTTGTCGCCGACCTTCTCGGCGACGTCGCCGATGCTCTCGCCGACATCGCCTGCGGTCTCCTTCGCCGTGCCAAACCAACCTTTAATGGTGTCCATGAGACCCATGTTTGTTACTCCCTGTCTGTGTGCGACCCATAGTGTGCCATTTACGAGCCTCCGGCGAAACTCAGCCCTGGGCTCCGCCCGTGAAATGCCACTCGGCGAGATGAAGGCTGGGAGCCGAAACCAGCCCGGGACCCACCTCGCTATCGGCCAATCTGGCGTCCGATCCCACCCCCACCAGCTTTCCAGACTCCAATGCGCCAATGATCGACTGGGTAAATCGGAGATTGGAGACGGCCCCGGCAATCTCTCCACCCTCGATGAGGAACGTCCCGTTGCGGGTGAGGCCGGTGATCACCTGGGTCCGGGGATCGAGAATACGGCAGTAGTTGAACGAGCTGACAAACAGTCCCCTGTCGACCGAAGCGATCATCTCCTCCTGGCTTTGAGATCCGGGATGGAAATGGAGGTTGGTGGGAACCGGTCCATAGAGGTCACCGCCATGAATGGCATGGCCGGTCGAGACGGTTCCTGCCTTGACTGAGGTTCGGCGGTCATGAGCGAGAGCTTTGGAGATTCCCGCCTCAACCAGCGTCAGCGACCGTTTGGGGGTCCCGTCGGCATCAAATGATGGTCCCACTGCCAATGGATCGAGAAAGTCGTCAACAATTGTCACCCGGGCGTCGAACTGGCTCTCCCCCAGGGCGACAAAGCTCTGGCCCTCGTCGTGCTGTTTGGCGTTCCATCCGTAGAAAGCAAGAAAGTACATCATCGTGGCCACGCATTCGGGCGAGAGGACCACCTCATAGGCAGCCGGCTCGAGCTCAGCGGGATCCGCCGCCGCTCGGGCAGTCTTGACGGCCATCGCCCCGACCGGGGCGCCCTCGATCTTGCTCAATGCCGCCGCAGTGGCATGGCCGGCTCCGGCCGCAGTTCCGAACTGGTGAATCCCGTCCAGCGTGGCTCGCGAGATGCTGGTCTCGAGGGATTGGCCTGCCGAGTTGGCAAAAGCCACCGGGCCGCCATCGGTGTCGCAATAACCGGCAGCCAGCGAGCCCTCAGCCGCCGTGATGAAGTCTCGGGCTCTTGTCGCTCGCTCTACCGGCGTGGCCCTGGCGGTACCGACATCGAAATGGCTCGCTCCCATAGCCATTGCGGGCGGGGCCAACCCCGGCCAGTCGGTGTCGGTAGGTCGCAGATGGGCGGCATGAATCGTCTCTTCAACCAGCGCTCGCAGCCCCTCCTCATCGGCCCTGGTAGTCGTGGCAGCCGCCACCTTGCCATCTACCGCCACTTTCAGCTGAACGGTACGGCCGCTTTCGGCCACGTTCTGATGGATGAAAGAGTTGGCGAAGCGGGTCAAGCCCTGGTTGGTGCCGTCGACCGTTACCTGAGCCTCGGCCCGGTCACCGACCATCCCAACCACCATCTCGGCAAGCGGAGCAACTTTCATCCCTTAACCCCCACCCTCACATCGCGGAAGCGCCCCGCGCTGGCCGGATGACCGGTGTGGCCGATCTGCATTGGCTGACCTTTGCCACAGTTGGGGAGCCCCCAGTAGACCTGCTCAGAGGACAACATGTCGAGTGAGGCCCAGAACTGCGGGCTGATGCCGGTGTAGGTGGGGTTGCGTAACATGCGGCCCAGGCGCCCATTCTTGACCTCCCAGCCCACCTCGCAGCCAAACTGGAAGTTGAGCCGTTTGTCGTCGATGGACCAGGAACGGTTGGTCGCCATGTAGATGCCGTCCCGGGTCTCCGAGATTATCTCCTCGAATGAGGACTCTCCGGGAAGCAAACCGACGTTCGTCATTCGCACCATCGGCATCCGGTTGTAGCCGTCACCCCGCACCATGCCTCCGGGGGCCAGGCCGGCGATGGCGGCCGAATCGCGCCCCGACAACACACCGACCCACACGCCCTCCTTGACCAGATCCACGCACTGGGCCGGCGTCCCCTCATCATCGAAACCGAAGGTGGCCAGGGATCCCGGGAGCGTGGCGTCGGCAGTGATATTCATGAGGGGCGAGCCAAACTGCAACGTGCCGAGCTGGTCCAGATCCAGCCAGGAGGTCCCGGCAAACGCAGCCTCCCAGCCCAGGATCCGATCGAGCTCAGTGGCGTGGCCGACTGATTCGTGAATCTGCAGGGCCAGCTGGCTGGACTCGAGAATCACATCGGTGGTGCCGCCCGGGCACTCATCTGCCGACAGCAAAGCCACCGCCTCCTCGGCAACCCGCCCGGCATTGCCTGGCAGGTCGAACCGTCGGATCACCTCGTAGCCGCCACTCTCGAACTGTCCGAAGGACTGCGGGTAGGAACGACGCTGGGTCTCGCTCTCCCCCACCGCCGTCGCAGCCATGTCGCCACCGGCTTCCACCAGATGCTGTGAGATCTTGTGACCCTGACTCGACACGAAGAACTTCTCCGTGTCCCAAAAGTTCATCGAAGCCTGCGCCAGCGTCACTCCCGTAACCCCCTGCATGGTCTCGGTGACGCCAACGAGGAGATCGGCCTTCTCAGAGAGGGCAACGCCCCACGGGTTCTCCTCGTGGGACGTCTCATAGTGCGCCTCGACTACGGGCACGTCAGTCAGGTGAAGAGCCGGCCCTGGTGCCATCGCTGAGGCGGTGGCGATGGCAGCGGCCTCGGCTCCTGCTGCCAGGGCCGCCTGTTCCGTCAACTCGGGGGTGGCGAAAAAGCCCCACGACGATCCGATGAGAGCTCGCACCCCCACCCCGGCCCTCTCGTCGTAATCAAGTGCCTCGAGGTTGCCGTTGAGACACGCCAGGCTCTGCTGTTTGCTGAGCACTACCCGGGCGTCGGCATAGGCGGCCCCGGCCGCCAGAGCGCCTTCCACGGCTGATTGGGAGATCGCAAACATCGGAGCGACTCTATCGGAAAATACACCGGTTCCCACCTCCACACCGTTACCTTGCTGGGATGACTTCCACAGGCACCAGGAACCTCTGGCCCTTTGAGTCGACCGACGGAGGCGGCCTGCGCTGTGTGCTGCGTCGCCGACCCGCCCGCCCCCGGGCCGGGCCCGGTTCGCAGACCGGCCAATCGCGAGCAGTCCAGGTCTTGCGCAAGTCCCGGCCCTGACCCCTTCCGGCGCGTCACCTAAGCTTGAAGCACATGGGACAACCGACCGTCACCGTATTCGGATCCTCAGTCGGCGAACCAGGCCAACCCGGCTATGACGACGGAGTGGAGCTCGGCCGCCTGCTGGCCGAAGCCGGTTACGCCGTTGCCACCGGCGGGTACGACGGCACGATGGTTGCCGTGTCCGCCGGAGCTCATGAAGCCGGCGGTCAGGTCATCGGTGTCACCGCCCCCAAAGTTTTTCCCCATCGGGAAACAGCCAACCGGTTCGTCAAGGAACATATCCGGGCCGCCAGCTTGACCGAGCGTATCCACGAGCTGGTGGACATCGCCGACGTGTCTGTGGCGCTGCCGGGAAGCATCGGAACCTTCACCGAGTTGGTGGTGGCCTGGAACCTGGCAGTCGTCGCCCAGTTCAGTGACACGCCTCCGCACCCCGTCATTGCCGTCGGGCCCGCCTGGCGTCGACTCGTCTCCCAATTGTCTGAGGAATTCGAGACGGACATTGACCTCGTAACATGCGTCGATACGGTGCCGGAGGCCGTTGCGGAGGTAAAGCGCCGGGTTCCCCTCTAATCTCCCGATCGATCATGAGCGGATTTCTCCTCGGACACATCATCGACCCCGGGAGCGGAGACAAGACCGGCGACGATGTCGCCTATGACCCATCCGACCTGACCACCCACGGGGTCATCGTCGGCATGACAGGGTCTGGCAAGACGGGACTCGGAGTAATCCTTCTCGAAGAGGCGTTGTCGAAAGGCCTTCCGACCTTGATCATCGACCCCAAGGGCGACATGGGCAACCTCCACCTCCTGTTTCCTGAGTTCGCCGGGAGTGACTTTGAGCCGTGGGTGAGCCCCGACGAAGCCAGTCGGGAAGGCATAAGCACTGCGCAGCTGGGCACCAGGACCGCGGAGATGTGGAAAAAAGGCATCTCGGGCTGGGACCCTGGTCTCGAGGTCATCCGCAAGCTCAAAGACAGGGTGGACTTCACGATTTACACACCAGGCTCTCAGGCCGGGGTTCCGATCAACGTGATCGGCTCGCTGGCTGCACCGGACCTCGACTGGGCAAAGGACGCCGAGATCGGCCGCGACGAGATCGAGGGATTCGTATCCGGCCTGCTGACCCTGGCCGACATCGAGTCCGACCCCCTCTCGAGCCGCGAACACATTCTGCTCGCCAACATCATCGAAAAGTCATGGAGCGCCGGACAGGAACTCGACATGGCCTCCTTGATCGGCCAGGTTCAAGATCCCCCGCTGCGCAAGTTGGGGGTGTTCGACGTGGACAGCTTCTTTCCGCCCAAAGAACGCACCGGGCTGGCGATGCGGCTCAACGGATTGGTGGCATCTCCCTCTTTTTCATCCTGGGCCGAAGGAGCCCCGCTCGACATCAATGCCATGCTCTACGAGCCTGACGGCTCACCCCGGGCGGCCATCATCTATCTGGCCCATCTTTCGGACAAAGAGCGCCAACTCGTCGTCACGATGCTTCTTTCCAAAGTCGTCACCTGGATGCGAAGCCTCCCGGGGGCCACCGACTTGCGAGCCCTCATCTACATGGACGAGGTTTTCGGGTTCGTGCCTCCCACCGCCAACCCGCCTTCCAAGAAGCCGATTCTCACGATTCTCAAACAAGCCAGGGCCTACGGGGTGGGAATGGTGCTCTCCACCCAGAACCCGGTGGATCTCGATTACAAGGCAATGTCCAACGCCGGGACCTGGATGGTGGGAAGGCTTCAAACCGAGCGCGACAAGGCCCGCATTCTCGAAGCCCTGGAATCGGCCGCCGGGGGTCGCGACATGAAAGCCATCGATGAGATGATCAGCGGTCTCGGCAAACGCCAGTTCCTGCTGCACAACACTCGCGAGAGCGAGCCGTCCGTTTTCTCGACTCGCTGGGCCATGTCTTATCTGCGGGGCCCATTAACCCGTGACGAGGTCGAGGAGCTCACCGCCGACGCCCCGGAACGCAAGCCGGCCGTATCCCCCACCGCGCAGCAAGGGGACACCGCAGCTCCGGCAGAGGATGAGACCCCCGTTGCACCGGAAGTGGCACCCGGAATCCCCGTCTATTACCTGGATCCGGCGACGCCGTGGGCGGCCGAAGCGGGCGCTAACCCTGCCGGCACCCGCTTCGAAGCCATGGTGGCAGCCAGGGTGCACCTGGTTTACGACGAGACCAGGGCCAAGCTGCGCCACGAGCAGGAGTGGGAAGCCATCTTCTCGCCGCTGGGAGAGCGCTTCGACGCCACAAACGCCATCGTCGTCGACTATGACGACCGCGACTTCCGCTCAGAACGCTCCCGGCCTGGCAACTATGCGCTGGTGGAAGCGCCCATCAACAAGCGAGCTTCTGGACGTCGGTCGGCAGGGAGCTCAAGGACTACCTGTATCGCAATGCGACGGTGGAGGTCTTCGCCAACCCCCGGCTCAAGCTCTACTCCCGGGTGGGTGAGAGCGAAGAGGACTTCGAGAAGCGGTGCGACCGGGCAGCCGAGGATGCCGCGAACGCCGAGATCGTCAAAGTGCGCAAACGTCTCGAGACCAGGCTCGACCGGGCCGAGGAGCAGCTCGCCACGGCGCATCGGCGGATGGAGGAGCTGGACATCGACGTCGACACCCGCAAGCGGGACGAACTTGTTTCGGCGGCAAGCGACGTGCTCGGCATGCTCCTCGGTGGGCGGCGGAGTCGATCCCTGTCCGGTGCCTCACGGCGCCGGAGCCAAACTCAGCGCACCAGGCAGAGGTTGCGAACGGCTCAGGCCAAAGTGCAGGACAAAGTCGAAGCCATAGCCGAGATCGAGCAGGACATCGTGGATGAGGTCGCCGACATCGACGACAAATGGGAAGACATCGCTGCTGAGATCGAGACGCTCGAAGTCGGCCTCGAGAAGACGGACATCTCGATTGACGACATTGCCCTGGTTTGGGTCAGGAAGCAGGCC
>JAUXLW010000033.1 GCA_030623545.1 Acidimicrobiia bacterium
GGAGCCGGTTTGCCATACCTGGTGGGTATGGCGATTCAAGAGTTCACCAGCACAGCCAACCTGGCTTTTTCGATCTGCCCGATGCTGACCATGGGTGCAGTTGAGTCGCTCATCTTTCACGGCTCCGAAGAACAGCAGGGCACCTACCTCCCCAAGTTGAGCACCGGGGAGTGGACCGGGACGATGGTCCTGACCGAGCCGGGGGCAGGATCCGATGTCGGCGCCCTTCGCACCAGGGCCGAACCCAATCCCGATGGGAGCTGGGCTGTAACCGGGACCAAGATCTTCATCTCCTGGGGTGAGCACGACCTCACCGAGAACATAATCCACATGGTTTTGGCCCGAACCCCGGACAGCCCCCCTGGTACGAGAGGCATCTCCCTCTTCCTGGTCCCGAAATTCCTGGTGAGCCCAGACGGCGACGTCGGCGAGCGCAATTCACTCCAGGCCGTTTCGATAGAGCACAAGCTGGGCATTCACGCCAGCCCCACCTGTGTCATGTCATTTGACGGTGCCGCCGGATACCTGATCGGTGAAGAACACCAGGGCATGCGCTACATGTTCACGATGATGAACTCGGCTCGAATTGCGGTGGGGCTAGCGGGTCTCGCCGTATCCGAGCGGGCCTACCAGATGGCACTGGCGTACGCCAAAGAACGGGTCCAGGGCAGGGCGATTGGACAGGAGAAGGGCGAAGAGTCACCAATCATTGAACACCCCGACGTGCGACGGATGTTCATGACCATGAAGGCCTACATCGAAGCAATGCGCGGCCTGCTCTACCTCAACGCCGAGGCGTTCGACCTGGCGCACCATCATCCCGACGAAGCCGTCAAGGAAACCAACCGGGAGCTGCTCGACCTCCTTACCCCTATCAGCAAGGCCTGGTGCACCGACCTGGGAGTGGAGCTCTCGTCCCTCGGGCTTCAGGTCTTCGGCGGTATGGGGTATATCGAGGAAACCGGAATCGCCCAGCTCTATCGGGATGCCCGCATTTCTCCCATCTACGAGGGGACCAACGGAATCCAGGCGATGGACCTCGTCGGGCGCAAGCTCCCCATGCGGGGCGGCGCGGCGACACGAGACCTGATAACCCAGATGACTGCGCTCGACGCCGAGCTGGCCGAGGCCGGCGAAAGTCTGGGAACGATCCGGACCGGTTTGGCCGACGGAGTCAGGGTCCTGACAGAGGCGGTGATGTGGTTGGCGGAGCATGGCCCTGCCAACCCGAATGACGCCCTGGCAGGCGCGACGCCGTTTCTACGCCTTATGGGCACGGTCATCGGTGGATGGGTAATGGCCCGGTCGGCGCTGGCGGCCACCGAATTGCTCGAAAAGGGTGAAGGCGATGCCGACTTTCTCATGGCCAAGATTGCCACAGCCCGCTTCTACGCCGACCAGCTATTGCCAGAGGCCGCAGGGCTGCTTCCGATGGTTGCGGCCGGCGCCGATCAACTTTTCGAGGTTCCGGTCAGTCAGCTCTAGAGAACAAGCCGGCTACTCGGCTGTAAGGGTCGGCGCCGCCAGATCGAAAACCGCCCTGGCATATTCGGCCAGCTTTGTTGCAGCGTCGGGGTCGCCCTGCAGCTGGTCGTAGTAGAGGATTGATCCCTCCCAATCTTCCGTGTGCCACTGGGCACCATGCGGCAACGGCTCACTGGTGAGCTTGTCGCCTTCGAAAGGCCACGGGTTGGAGTAGAAGTAGGGACGCTCACTGCCGGGAAAGAACCCGAGGTTGAGTTGCGACGGATACTCGGTGACCTGGCCCTCCTCCTCGTATTTCTCAACCCTGGTACCGAACCACTCGGTCGCCAGGTCAAAGCCATGAGGCCAGAGCTGCACCGGACCGACGTCCCCGGACAATGATGCTCGATGCTGCTCGAACACCTCATTGACGGTGTTGACGGCCTGCAGAAACGCCTCTCCAGCCGCGGGATCATATTCCCGGGGATCCTCATCTTCGAACTTTTCCCGGTTGTAGTCACCCTCGAGCCCCAATTCGGCCACGGCCGCAATGACCCTATCGCCCATCTGAGTCCCGGTGGCACCTTCTGTCATCGACAATGCCGTCGACCGGCCGTCGCCGGCCTCCACGACCACGGCATGCGATTTGAGATCGAGTCGCACGTTGAAGGTGCCTCCGTCGGGCAGAGCCATGTCCTCGGTAACGAGGCCGTCCGGTTGGACGGTGAGGCTTACGTGCCACCACTTGGGATGGGCCGCGGCGTGGGCCCGGGGGACAACGCCTATCGCCTGGGCGTAAGCGTGCAATGTGGCTCTAGTTGTCTCCCAATCTTCGGGGAGTGCTGGCAAGATTTCAGACATTGTGGTGGCTACCTCCTGAGGTCCTGTTGACAGCTAACCCACGAAAGCGGCAGCATGTTCCCTGGGGACGGGAAGAAAGGATGCTTTACTCCCGTTAACCGTCTGAGGCGCACAAAGGAGAATCCAATGCCTGACAACGGGTTCAACCTGGCGATGTTGATCTTGCGAGTGGGCATCGGCCTGATTTTTCTCGCTCATGGCATCAAGCATGCTCGGGGCCGGGAGAAGACCACCAACTGGTTCGCCTCCCTCGGGTTCAAGCAGGCCCCGCTGCAATGGCTCATGTCCACCGCAACCGAGATCGGCGCTGGTCTTCTTCTCATCCTCGGCCTTCTCACCAGCCTTGCCGCCGCCGGGGTGGTCGGCATCATGGTTGTCGCGTTCATAACTGTGCACCGGACGGCGGGGTTCTTCATAACCTCCTTCATGAAAGAAGGGGTCGAGGTTGAAGGCTGGGAGTACGTCTTCACGCTGGCCTTCGCCGCATCGGCTATCGCAGTCGCCGGGCCCGGCGACTGGTCAATAGACAATGGCCTGGAGATTGCCCACGATCTCGACGCATGGATTGGAGTCATCCTGGTGGCAGGTGCTGCCTTGCTCTCGGTCGGCCAGGTCCTGACTTTTTGGCGGCCAGACGAGGCTTCCTAAGCAACCACCCGGCCGCGCTCGACTATGACGCCTTCGGCGCGAAGCAGCTGCGTTTGGCGGCGTTCATGCCCCGGCACCAGGCGTCCGTTCACGGTCACAACCCGCCACCACGGTAGGCCGTGCACATCACCCAATATGTTCCCAACCGCCCGGGCTGCACCCGGGAAACCGGCCTGTTCGGCCACTTCGCTGTAGCTGACCACCTCACCCGGCACCAGGTCGGTCAGAACCTTGATCACAGACTCGACGAACGGGCCGGTCAAAAGCGCAGAACCGCGGCCAACTTGCCGTCGCCGGGGACCTCGCCGGGAGGAACCGCAAACACCGAGCCGCCGTGCATCCATGCCTGGGCTGCCGCCGCATCCAGCAGATCTCTGGTTCCGGCCCGGGATTCGTCAACCATCTGAATGGCGTCGGTCTGCGGATCCCACTTTCCCCACAGATGCTCGCCGACGGCAACAACCCGCGACTCGACCCGGCCCTGGTGGGCGGCCCGAATAACTCGCTTGATGTCGGAAGAACCGTGGGGAGTGTCGGCCACGGACAGGTAACGAGCCTTGGCGTCGGAGCGCCGTTGACTGAACTGCGGAGCCACGAGCTTCCAAGCTTCAGCATGGAGCTGGCTGACGCTCACATGCTCGGGGCTCCCGATTACGCCACCCGGAACTACGTTCGGATACTCGGTTATCTCCCGGTAGAGAGGAAGCAGATAGTCAACACCGGCCAGAACGAGCGGCGAGCGCTCCCCTCGCAGAATTTCATGCAGCCCGGCATCAATCTGATGGAAGTACCGCTTGATGTCATCTTTGGGGTCGTCTTTGCCGAGACCCTGGCCGTGGAAGATGGCGGTGGTCCGGCCTCCGTGTGACTGCAGCGACGCCTCCCTGTCGTCGAATCGAAGCGCATCGGCCAGGCTGGCGGGAACGCCCTCCAGCTGAACTTCACCCACTGAGAAACGGCCGCCGCGAAAGAGCTTGACGTACTTCTGACTCAACCCCAGGACGTAGAAGTGCTCAGTGGAGCTCATCACCGGGAGCAGCGGCTTGAGATGGAAATGATCGGCTACCACCACCAGCTCCTCGAAGGAGGCCGGAAGACGGTACTGGCGGTGCAGGTCCGGGCTCAGGAACAGGGCCAGGCCATCACCCTGATGCCTCCAGAAGTAACTGTCGGAAACAAGATCGTGAGCGGAGCCGGTGATGTCGTTAGCGGATCGAATGCCCAGTTCGGCTAAACGCTTCTCAGCCTCCCGCAACAGGTTCTTGAGGCGGATAGGGTCCTGCTGAACTTCACGGCCGGCACGATGGGTTGGAAGAAAAATCGAGACACAGGGCTGGGCCCGTGCCTCGAGAAGGTCCTGAAGGTGTGACCGATCGAAAATGTCCATTGACTACTCTCAGATTACCCGGTGGAGGGGGACCGGTGTTCAGGCTTTGTCGGGACGGTCGACAACCACATACGTGTTAGCGATCTTGTCGTGCAATCCCTGCCCCTTGCGATCGAAGAATGCCCATGCAAAAACCAACCCGGAGATCACCAGCCCGATCGCATCCAGCAACAAGACCGGAAGCAACCACACCGCCACTCGAACGGCGGCTGCTCCTAGCCCCGGGGGGAGGTCGTTGGCTGTCGATATCGTTTTTGAGCGGGTGATCAACTTGCCAAGCGTCTTACCCCTGAGTGCGGTCAACGTCGCCTCGTAGACGAGCGCCGCTCCGAGAAACGAGAACAGGATGAAAGCGTCGGCGCTGGCTTCCGGACTGGTGTCTCGCAACTCATCGGCTTCGATGACTCCCAATGCAGTAAGGGCTCTCGCGATCAAAATCGCCACTACCACGATCATCACCAGGTCGACGGCTCGTGCCACGATCCGGGCAGTCGGCGATGCCACGGCGAAATCGAACCTTTCATCTGGCAGGTCTGAAGAAGACTCCACTTGATCCTTACGTAATTCCGGGTGACCCTAGCCCGACGCCCTTATCCGAGTTGAAGAAGTCGTCCCGCTTGTCGAAAGCCTGGATGGCCCAGGCGTAACCCGCCCGGGGATCCTCGACTGCCAGGTGCAACCCCCAGCCGCTCGCTGCGCCGGCGGGGCGCCACAGCATCCAGTGGAGTGCTTGCCCGGCATCTCCTACCCCGGCAGGATCGACGGATTCGAGGTCGGCCAGGGCGGCTACCACCGCCCAGGCCAGCGACCGGCCCACGGGAGATCCCCGACGCGAGCCGTGGGCCCCCCCGCTGGCCCCCGCCCATGCCATATGAGCCAGAGCCTCGGCGAAGGAGGCTTCATGAGCGGTTACCGGTGCGTCTGTGAGCAGGGCAACTGCCCCCAGGGCGGGCCCCTCGGCACTAGTGACGTCGGTGATTCCGTTTGATTCTTCGGCCCAGGGTCGCACCAGCGCATACAGGGCTTCTTCACTGTCGAGATCTTCGAGGCGACCGGGCGGGGACGGAAGCTCGGCATCCTGCAAGGTGGGGCTCTCCGGCGATGGGAAGTCGGCGACATCGGAGCGGTAGACGGCTAACGGGTAGCGAGGCTCCCATTCCTGCATGGAGAAGGGCAGTCCGAGGACCTCCTGGTCGAGCCCGGCATCTTCGAGGTCCTCACCTCTGAGGGCCCTCTCCGCGCCGACCAGAGCCCGCATGCGGGGAGATTCCAGGTGCGGGCCGAGCTCGGCCCATTCATGGGTCGACGCGGCGACTTCCCACAGCGGGCCAAGAGCGAAACGCCCGGCCCCATCCCTGAGCACCGAAGCCGCCATCTCGCCGGGAGCCTCCAGCGCCAGGCGGTACTCGGCAAAACGGACCACACCGAACAATTGCTTGCCGCGCGTCTCTGCGGCGACGCAGCGATCCCGGGTTTCCACCAGGCCCGGCCAGTCCCGAGCTGCGCAAACACCATCGATGAATCGAATCAACCCGTCGAAGTCGCTGGCTTCGACAAGGTCGACCAGCTTGGAGGTATCCACTCTTGACAGCTAACCAGTGGTCTGTCGCAGCACGGTGTCTATTTGTGCGACCGGACACGAGCGGGACACTAGCTTCTGGGCACCTCGGCCCAGGGAAGGTCCTTGTCGACGCGGGGCTCGCCGGGAAGGCCGAGGACTCTCTCACCGAGGATGTTGCGCATGATCTCTGTGGTGCCCCCTTCGATGGAGTTGGCACGAGAGCGCAGGAAAGAATGGCGGACATCGCGATCGGCGACGCTTTTCGTCTCCCGGTACTCATATGACGGGTAGAGCATCCCCTCGGGACCCATGTAGTCGACACACCATTCATAGATCCGCTTGTTCAGCTCGGCCCAATGAAGCTTGCCCGTGGATCCTTCCGGTCCCGGCGTGTCTTGATCGCGATTCTGGCCGGCCCGGATCGAAGTGAGCCGGTTGACTTCGGCTTCTATCCACAGCTTGACGAGCTCGTCGCGGGCTCTGGCGTCTCCGCCGCCGCCATCCTTCCACATCGCCACCGCTTCACCGATGGCTCCGCTCTCCCTGGGCCGCACCTGAGATCCAATGGCGACGCGCTCATTCATGAGGGTCGTGAGTGCAACCCGCCAACCATCACCCGGCTCACCCAGCCGGTTTTCGTCTGGAATCCGCACGTCGGTCAGGTAGACCTCGTTGAATTCAGCCTCACCGGTGATCTGGCGCAACGGTCGCACTTCGACGCCGGGGCTGCGCATGTCCAGAATGAAGTAAGTCATTCCCTGGTGTTTCGGCGCGTCGGGATCGGTTCGAGTAATCAACAAGCCCCATTGGCTCAGATGAGCAATCGTGGTCCAAACCTTCTGGCCATTCACCACCCACTCATCTCCATCCTTGATGGCCCGGCTGGCAAGCCCGGCGACGTCGCTGCCGGCCCCGGGCTCTGAGAAGAGCTGGCACCAGTACTCACGGGTGGCGAACATCGGACGCAGGTAACGGGCCTTCTGCTCCTCGGTGCCGTGGGCAACGATGGTGGGGCCGGCCATGCCGATGGCGATGATGTTGCGCACAATGTTGTTACGGGTCGATCCGGCGGCCTCCAGCGCCTGGTCGATCTCCTGTTGAAGGCCCGGGCTCAGCCCCAGCCCTCCAAAGCCTTCGGGGAAGTGGACCCAGGCCAACCCGGCGTCATATTGGGCCTCCCAGAATTCCTCCTCAGGGACCACTCGCGGGTCGTGGCTTGCCAGCAAACCATCGATGGCCTGGCGCACTCGAGGCTCCAATTAGTGGCCCGTCGCACAGACCACTAGGCGATCCTCGCCCGGGCAGTGTTGGGGTCGTCCACGGCCAACGCCAGCTCGATCGAGTCGCTGTTGGCGTGGAGGAAATAGAGACCATCGATGTTGACGTCGGCGTCGGCCAGGGATTGCGTCAACTGGGCCAGGGCTCCCGGCTCGTGGCGGATGATGGTCGTTATCACCTCCCGCTCCTCGGCTACCAGGCCTCCTTCTTTGATCACCTCGCGTGCCGCGATCGCATCATCAACTAACACGCGCACGACGCCGAAATCCTCAATACCGAAGGCAGCCAGCGCTTCGATGTTGACGCCGGCATCGGCCAGCATCTTGGCGAGCCCCGCCAGTTGGCCCGGCCGATTGGAAAGTTGAATGGTGAACTCTGTCATCTCTTCTCAGACATAACCCTATCGGGCTGGAAGCGGGCTTGTGAACCCGGATTGTGAAGCCGGGCTGTGAAGCCGGCCGGACTACTACCCTCGGCTAATAACGGAGCAAGATTGACAGACACCCATTACGAACGACTTTCGTTTCTCGACAGCACGTTTCTGGCCATGGAGGACCGCAACGCCCACTTCCACGTGGCCGGCGTGATGATTTTCGGGTCGGGAGGCCTGCGGGCGCCACAGGGTGGGGTGGATGTTGACCGCATCAAACGCCACGTCCAGTCCAAACTGCACCTCATACCCCGCTATCGCCAGGTCTTGAATTGGGTTCCCCTCGAGCATCACCCGGTCTGGGTGGACGATGAGTTCTTCGACATCGACTTTCACGTCCGTCGAGCCACTTTGACTGAAGAACGCGACGAGACCGACCTGAAGCGGCTCACCGGGAAGATCTTCTCGCAGAAACTCGACCGTTTCCGCCCGTTGTGGGAGATGTGGGTGGTGGATGGTTTCGCTGATGGTCGGTTTGCCATCATCGCCAAGGTTCACCACTGCATGATTGATGGAATGGCCGGCGTCGACCTCCTCAAAGTCTTGCTGTCGCCCGTTCCGGTGGAAAAAATCGATCCACCTCAGCCTTACGAGGCCCGCCCGGCTCCGAGCGGGCTCGAGCTGCTGACAGACGAGACACGGCGCCGCATGCGGTCGCCGTTTACTGCACTCAAAAGCATCCGTGATCTCGGCGAAGGGGTGGCCGGGGTGGCGGCCGAGCTCGAAATGCGCCTCCGAGCCATGGGCCGGGCTCTCGGCTCCGGCTGGCTCCACAATGCATCGGCCACGCCGCTCAATCGGCGCATTGGGCCCAATCGCAAGTTCGAGTGGATGCGGGTGGATCTCGACGAAGTCAAGTCCGTCAAAAATACCTGGGGGGGGACGGTCAACGACGTCATCCTCGCCACCACTGCGGGGGCGGTCCGCAAGTATCTGTTGAGCCACGACACCCCGGTCGACAACCTCGAGTTTCGGATCATGGCACCCGTCAGTGTGCGAGCCGACGACGACACCAGCCTCGGTAACCAGGTGGCAATGTGGCTCGCCGACCTTCCCATCTCGAGTAAGACGCCGCGGGCCCGGTTCAAGAAGGTGGCCCGGTCGACGGCCGAACTGAAGGAAACCAACCAGGCACTAGGGGCTTCACTCCTCGTGCAGGCAACGTCGTGGACGCCGTCAACCATTCTGACAATGGCGATGCGACTGGCAGGCACCAGCTTGCGTCCGTTCAACATGACTGTGACCAACGTTCCCGGGCCCCAGATCCCCATCTACCTACTGGATGCCGAGCTGGAGGTGCAGTATCCGATGGTCCCGCTGTGGACCAACCACGGGCTCAGTATCGCCCTGTTCTCCTACAACGGCGACGTTGCGTGGGGCGTCGTAGTCGACTCAGACACCGTGCACGACCTCAACCGATTCATGGACTACCTCGACGAGTCGTTCCGGGAGCTGGTCCACGCCGCCCGACCCAGGCCGGCCAGGAAAAAAGCGGCTAAGAAGAAGAGCAACGGCCGCAGTTCGGCCAACGGCCGAGCCAGGCGGACCTCGTCCAAGACCAGGGCGGCAAATCGGCCCATATCGGGAAAAAAGGCCTAAACCCTCTTTCCGAGCCGAAATCCGCCGCAGAAGGAAGGACACTGACGGGATTCCGACAGTCAGCCGGGCCTGGTGGTCCCCTCCGGAAGCTCTCAACCGAGAAGCGGGTTACCTCAATATGGCCTCCCGGTTATCTCCCGACCATGCCCAGCCGGCGCGTCCCTCCCTGACCAACGTTGGGGTGGACACCCGGCTCAGGATCGGGGGTGTCACCGTCCTCGAACGCCGCAGGCGACCGTCCGGTGAACCGCCTCCGCTGATGCGTGATGTCGATCGCACACTGCTCTTCTGGGTGGCGATTAGTGCCACAACCGCGGTCCTGGCAGTCCTGACCATCTTCTTCGACGGGGTAGCCGACTTCTGGATCGACGTGGACGAGGCAGTCCTCGACTGGTTCGCTGAGTTCCGTACCCGAGCAGTTACTCCCACAATGGAAGCGCTCAACTCGCTCGGGTCAGAGTGGACGACCCGTGTTCTGCGGTGGAGCATGCTCGGCGTGCTTGTCGCTTACCTTCGCTGGCGCCACCTGGTCGTCGGCCTTGGCGCCATCCTCACCGCCGAGTTTGTCGCCAATCGAATCGCCACCACCGTAGAACGGGTCCCGCCGTCAAACGTCACCAACCTCGGCTCGTACCCTGATTTCCCGTTTCCATCACTGCCGGTGGCTGCTCTCACGATCACGCTGGTGGTGGCAGGGTATGCCCTGATCCCGAAGGGACGTCTGCGCAACCTGTGGTTCACCGCATCGGCCATTGCCGTGGGGCTGCTGGCGGTCGCTCGGATGTACCTGGGGGTGGAGCATCCCACCGATATCGCGGTCGGGGCAGTGCTGGCGGCTGCGGTGGGCATCGGGGCCTTCCGGCTGCTGGTACCGGCGATGGCTTTCCCCGTCTCATACGCCCGAAGTCCAACGGCCCATCTCAAGGTTCATGGAGCCCGTCACCTGGCCATCCGTTCAGCACTGGAAGACCAGCTGCTCGACACATCGAGCCCGACGAGCAGGTCGGTGCGTCGAGCATTGCACGAGCAGCTCGGGTGTGATGTGCTCGGCTGTGAGTTGGTGGATTTCAAGCCATATGGCCTGGACGGTTCAGCTGGATCTACCCCGTTACGCATCCAGGTTGCCGGCAACCCCAACGGCTACCTCTTCGGGAAGCTCTACGCCACCACCCATCTCCGCTCGGACCGCTGGTACAAGGCTTCTCGCTCGGTGGTGTATGGATCCCTCGAAGACGAGATCCCCTTCGGGTCGGTGCGGCGCCTGGCGGAGTACGAGGACTACATGCTGCGGGTGATGTACGACGCCGGCCTGCCGGTGCCCAGACCGTTCGGCTTCGTTGAGGTGCA
>JAUXLW010000153.1 GCA_030623545.1 Acidimicrobiia bacterium
CTATCACTACTTCGATGCCCCGGGCCTCGAGCGCGTTCGTCAGCCGCTGCAAGGCCTCGGTCTCGATGCCTCCGAGGGCGAAATCGTTGAGAGCTCTCTCGCGGGTGCGTGTTACGTCGAGAGTGCGGATGTCGTAATCATCTGATGGGAGGTGGAAGATTCCGTCGTGGGCTCCGGAGGGGTCGTATTGGGATATGAGAGAAGCCGGGTCGCGCAGGAAGGGGCTGATCCTCACTAGAGCCGAGACGTCTCCCAGCGCCCGCTGAACTTTCTGTCCGAGCTTTTCCTCTCCGAGGAAGCGGGCCCGTCCGGCCGACTCGAAGTACTTGTCGAAGACTTCGGCATTGGAGATGCTGTCATCATTCATGTCACGGCTGGTGAGCCCGATAACTACGGTGCCGGGGTTGGTGAGGGGCACTACGACGTTGAGCGCCCAGTCCTCCATTTGCCGCATCGAGGCTCCGTCGAGACCTGCGTTGTAGACGGTGTCGACGCCAAGCAAATCCTCGAGCTCGTCGCTGATGAAGCCGGCGGCGACCGACGAGTTGCCAATCAGCAAGACATCAGCGCTCCGACCCGCCGCGGCGAGCGCCTCCATTTCCTCGACCTTCAAGTCGGTTTGGGCGAAGTTCCACGCCGGGTTGGGGAGGCCGCCGGCTAGAAAACGAGCCACCAGCTCCGCTATCACGAGGACGGCGAGAGCGATGAGGGCCGTCTTGCCGGGCCGGCGGGGCCATAAACCGGCCAATCCCGGGCGGGCGGTGTCGATCACTACTCTGACTTCCGGTGTGTCTGTGGGGGGTGTTGTTGTCATTGTCATGGTCAGAATTGGAAGTAGATGAAGGGGACAGTACCGCTGCCGGTGAAGACGATGAGTGCTACGAGCATGACGCCATATGCCAGTCCCCGCTGCACGACGGGCCATTGCAGGATCGCTAGCTGGCTGCGGCCCTGGCGTTGAGCAAGGTCGATCACCAGGCTGGCGAGCCCAAGCGGCACGAGGAGGCTGAGCATGTCGCCCAGGGCGATCATGTCCGGAAGGCCTCCTCGCAGTGTGACGATTCCGGTGAGGTACTCCCAGGCCTGGGTGAATGAGTCGGCCCGGAAGAAAATCCACGACAGCCCCACCAGGTGGAACGTCACCAGAGTGGGGACAAGGTCGTTCCAGGTAAATGGGTCATCGGCTGCCTTCGGACTGCGATGGCGCAGACTCCGATGGGCGGCCAGATATAAACCGTGGAGACCACCCCACACCACGAATGTCCAGGCCGCGCCGTGCCACAGCCCACCGAGCAGCATTGTCAGCATCATGTTTCGGTAGGTGAAGATGCGTCCTTTCCGATTGCCGCCCAGCGTTATGTAGAGGTAGTCGCGTAGCCAGGTTGACAGGGAGATGTGCCAGGTTCGCCAAAAATGCGTGATGTTGCGTGACAAGTAGGGCTGGCGGAAGTTTTCCATGAGCTCGATTCCCAGCAGTCGACTGGTGCCGCGAGCAATGGACGAATAGCCAGAAAAGTCGCCATAGATCTGTAGGGCAAAGGCGTAGATGCCGAGGAGCAGCCGGACCCAATCCCCGCTCCCGGAGCGACCGAACGCCTCGTTGACCATAGGCGCCAATCCATCGGCTATTACGACCTTCTTGAACAGGCCGATGAGGATGAGGTAGAGGCCGGATCGCAGCTCGGGTGATGTGAGACGAACCCGGAGGCGCTCGATTTGTGGCAGCAGCCGGCTGGCTCGCTCGATGGGCCCCGCCACCAGCTGAGGGAAATAGGCGACGTACACGGCGAAGGCGAGCGGGTTGCGCGAGGCCGTCATCTTGCGGCGATAAACGTCGATGGTGTAGCCCAGCGTCTGAAACGTATAGAACGAGATGCCGATCGGCAGCAGGATGCTGAGGGTTGGCAGGTTGGGGTTGAGGCCCACCGATTCGATGGTTTCTGCTGCCGAATCGATGAAGAAGTCGAAGTACTTGAAGAAGCCGAGGATGCCGAGGTTGACGGCGACGCTCGTGTACATGAACAGTCGCCGCCGCCCGTCGTCCTCACTGTTCTCTATTGCCTGGGCGACGAAGAAGTCCGTGACGGTGGATATGAGGATGAGGCCAAGGAACCGCCAGTCCCACCAACCGTAAAAAATGTAGGAGCCGACTAGCAGAAGAGCGTTCTGACGCTTGCGTAAAACGGTCCAGTAGAGGATGAAAACGAGCGGCAGAAAAACCGCGAATTCAACTGAATTGAAGACCATTGTTCCCTCGGAGTGGCCCCTGACAACATCGGTTGGCCCCTGTGGTCAGTGTACTTATTTTCCGTTTACCCACTTTCAGGTGTGATCGAATAGTTCGTAGGGAGCTCAGGTTGCTAATCGAACATATGTTCGATTAGGGTGATTGGTCCTATGAATTTTGCCCAACGGGAGGATCAGGAGCTCGATTTGGTGCCCGGTCAGGTGGTGGGGCTGATAGGAGCACCAGGCTTCGGTCTCACCCGGATCGGCCTGAGGATGCTGGCGGGGGCTGATGGGTGGCTGGCGTGTGTCGACGTGCGCGGATGGCTGTGTCCGGCAGCCGCTTGGGAAGCGGGCGTTTCTGCCGAGCGACTGGTGGTAGTGCGATGTTCCGACCCTATCCAGTGGCCTCAGGTGACGGCAGCCCTGGTGGAGGGAATGGGAGCCGTGTATGCCGAAGTCCCGGCCGGGGTGGCTCCGCAAATGCTGCGCCGCCTGGGGGCATTGGCCAGGGCCCGCTCGACGTCGCTGATTTTACGACCGGTGGATGGGGAGTTGCCTGGAGGAATCACGTTCACCCGTCTCGAGGCTCAGGGGGTGGCGTGGTATGGGGCCGAAGAAGGTCATGGCCGTTTGCGCAGTCGTCGCGTGCAGCTGCTGGCTTCAGGGAAGGGAACGGGGGGCATTCAACAGTTGATAGAGGTGGAGGACGATGGGACGGACGCTGTGCGTGTGGTTTCCAGAGTGGCCGTTGCGATGCCTGAACGCGCCGTCGGATAAGCCATGTCAGGTGGTTGCGGATGACAGTCGAGTCGTTGCTGCTAATGAATTAGCGCGCTCTCGAGGAGTGACCTTGCGGATGCGGCGTCGGGAAGCAGAAGCAGTTTGTCCCACAGTCGTCACCCTGGCCCAAGACCCCGGTGCCGAGACCGGGGCCTTCGAGCCGGTAGTGGCAACCATGGAGCAGTTCATACCACGGGTGGAGATAACTAATCCCGGGCTGGTATTTCTCCCTGTGGGGGGTGCCGTCCGGTATTACGGAGGAGAAGAAGCCCTGGTCGAACGACTTGCCGAAGGTATAGAGGCGGCATGTGGTCCCGGGGCCCTCCTCGGCCTGGCCCATGGGCCTTTCGCGGCACATCAGGCCGCAATACAAGCCCGGGTGGGGGTTCCCTACATCGTTACCGATGAGGCAGGTTTCCTGGCTTCATTGGACATAGGAGCTATTGGCAGGGAAGAGCTGGCCGACACCTTCCGCTGGTTGGGGATAACCACCCTTGGGGAATTAGCCCGTTTACCGCGCGCGGCGGTGGCTTCGCGATTCGGCCTCCTGGGAATCAGCGCTCATGAGCAAGCTTCCGGTGAGGATCGTTCACTCAGACCGCGTCAAATCCCAGAGGAGGCCGGGGTCGAGGAAAAGTTCGAAGAGCCCCTGGTCAATCTGGAACAAGCCGGGTTCGTTTCGCGTCGGCTGGCCCATGAATTGCTCGAGCCATTGCAAGCGCAGGGAGTAGCTCCTCACCAGGTGGAGATCGAGGGGGAGGCCGTAGACGGCACGGTTTTGCGGAGGATTTGGAGAAGTGCCGACCCTTTTGACGAGCCCAACCTGGCGGAGCGGGTTCGCTGGCAGCTTCGGGCTTGGGTCGAATCGGAGGGCATTAGCGGAGGGCTGCGCCGGCTGCAGATAGCTCCCGTCGACGTTTCCGGGGAAGGCCGTCAGTTGGGGCTGGCCGAAGATCCGGTGAGTGACGCCGAAGCTACCCGGGCCCTGATTCGGGCCCAGTCGTTGTTAGGCCCAGATGCGGTTCTCCAGGCTCGGCGCCAGGGGGGTCGCGATCCGGCGGACCAGGTGCAGTGGTTCCGGTGGGGGGAAAACGAGCCGGCGCCGGCTCGCGACCCGGCGGCTCCCTGGCCTGGCAAGCTCCCGGCCCCTTCTCCGGCGTTGATGCCTCCTCAGCCCCCGTCGGTCAATGTGGAGTGGGATGAGGGAATGCCGGCCCGCGTGCGACTGCGCAGCCGCTGGGAGCCGGTGCTGTCGTGGGCCGGTCCCTGGCGGCGAGTGGGGCGGTGGTGGGAAGGGGAGGGCTCGGGAGATCGATATCAGATAGTTACTTCGGCCGGAGCTTTCCTGTGTGAGGTACGGGAAGACAAGACCTATCTGATAGGTATCTACGACTGATGAGGAGTCATTCCTCCTCCACCACGAAAGTAGGGGTGTCACCTTGTTGAGCACCGTGCCCCCCTTCCGTCACCCGCCCAGCGGACCCGTGACACCATCCCCCGAG
>JAUXLW010000176.1 GCA_030623545.1 Acidimicrobiia bacterium
GGATGGCGATGAAGGCGATTACCAGCAGCTCTGAGGTCGAGATTCCGAACACGGACCGATGCTACGCCCACAGCGGTGTTTGCAACGCACAAACCGCCCCGGGCGGGGCGGCTGGAGCGGCTTCCGGGAGGGCCGGCTAAGCGGCGCTAATTTCCCCAAGCCAGTCGTCGAGCGAATCAACGAACTCTTTGATCTCCAGTTCGGAGACGATGTCATCGCTCACGGAGTATGCAACGCCGATGGCAAGCAAAATGGCGACCACTCGCTCATTTGCCGGCCGCTGTTGCGTAACGGTGCAGAAGGGACATACGAACCCGTAACGCCCTGTCGCCATTGCTGGTGCCAGCTCCAGCGTTAGCTCGTCTGAGCTCAGCTCGACGTCTCCGCAGGCTGCGCATGTGGTTTTGATGGTCGTCACTTCCCGTTTCCTGTTTCGGCTATGGAGAAAATATCGGAGCGACCTGAGCCTGCTTTGAGGGCTATTTGTGGAAGTAGTCATGATGGGCTAGTCCCTCTGATATCGTGCTGCGATCCGCCGCCGGTAGTCATCGAGAAGCTCGGCAACCTCGGGCCCATTGACAAGTTCGGCGTCGGCTCCAAGTCGCAGCAACAAGCGAGCCGGCACCGAAGCATCTCCGGCGCTGAAGCGGATGAGGCCTTCGCCGAGATCCTCCACCGGGTAGTAATCCGCAACCCAGCGAGCTCTGGGCCCAAGCCGGATGGTGGCCCGGATGTCCTCTTCCGTCGGCGTGTATCTCACCTCAGGCGGGGGTGGCTCGGCCGGAGGAACGAATTTTTCCGACGTTGGTGCGGCATTTCGGATCCTGTCAACTCGGAATACCCGCTCGGCCTGGGCATTGCGACAGAAGGCCGACAAATACCAGTTGCCGTTGGCGGAAAACACCGACCATGGCTCGACAATTCGTTCGGTCGTCTGTCCAGAACCGAGGGCCGTGTATGTGATCTGCACCGCCATCCCGTGTTCCGCTGAATCCCGCAGCATTCCGACGTGTTCTGGTTCCTTGAGGTCGACTACCAGGGATGCCTCGACGTCGGGGGCCACCACGGCGCTGAGCTTCTTCACGGCTTCTTCCAGGGCGGGCGGCCCCTGTCCGGCAGATGTCAAGGCCATGCCCGAGGCTAAAAGGACCAGAGCCTCCGGGGGTGTGAGCCGCAGCGGCCGTGAGAAGTAGTCGGCCATATCGACCCACACCTCGTCATCCTCGACCGAGGCATCGATCAACTCTCCAGGACCGTAACCGGGAAGCCCGCACAGGAACACGAGATTGAGGTCGTCGATCAGTTCCTTGCGGGTGTAGCCGAAGCGTTGCGAGACCTCATCGACCGACACTCCGGGACGGGCTATCACGAATGGCAGCATGGAGAGGATCCGGGTGAGCCGCATGGCCGTCTTGTTGGAAGTCATATCTTGCCCTCGGCTCTGGCGAGCACCTTCTCCCGCAGCTCAGGAGGCCCTATTACCTCGGCCTCATCTACGAAGCCGAGCACCCAACCGATGAAGGCGTCGGGGTTGGCCACCGGCAACTCAACCTGCAACGATCCGTCTTCGTGCTCGGTCACTTCGGCATTGGCACTCAATTGTCGCTGCGCCCACCAGGCGACTTCGGAGCTGAAGACGACCCGGGCCGTGATGTCATCGCTGCCCGCCTCCCAGGGGGCGTCGGGGATCGACTGATCAACCCGAAATCCCTTTGGACGAGTGAACGCGTCCGCTTTCTCCCCGATCGCCGGCTTGCCCATCCGATCGACCCGAAAGGCTCGAATTTCCTCATGGGCTCGGCCCACCAGGTACCAGTGGCCACGCCGGTGAACCAGTCCATACGGCAGCAGAATTCGCGGCTGGTCCCGGTAGTCGAACTCCACCTGACGATGCTCAACAACAGCCCCGAACAGCTCTCCAAGAACACCGCTCTCGTCACCGAGGTTGGCGGCGAGCGGGTCCCCGGCCAGCGTGCCCGGAGCCCCACCCAGCTTGAACAATGCCTCCGGCCCGGAAGGCTGGCCACCAAGCTGCACCACCTGCGCTGCCAGCCACAGGGCGGCCCGCTCTTCGTCGTTGAGTCCCGGGTCCGGGAGCTGGTAGCCGTCTTCGGGAACCACGTACCCGAAATCCACTGCCCACACGTCGGTCGGTTGTAATTCGAGGGCGATGCCGAGTTGTCGAAGCAGTTCCTTGTCTCTCTCGAACATCCGGCGGAAAGCCTCGTCCTCGGGCTGGTCGTAACCGGCGACGGTGTAGCGGATCTCTTCGGCGGACACCGGGCGTCCGACGGTCAAGAGAAATGCCAGCAAGTTGAGGATCCGTTCTATCACCCGACTCATACGGGGATTATGGGCCAGGCGGGCCTCTGAGAGATGGACCGTTGCCATCCGCACGGCATACCACGCTCAGACCCGGATTTGAATGGGTCCATAACGTCGCCGGCAGGCAATATTGGCAACTCAGCAGCGGTTACGGGCCGACCCGGGTAGCGCTCACCGGGCCCGCTTTGCTTACCTCCCCGCTGCGGCGGGGTGGAACTGCCCGAACGAGGCTCACCGGAGGACGGGGTGAGCAACTACCCTATCGGCATGGATCGCCGCATCTTCGGCCTCGAAAACGAGTACGGGGTCACCTGCACCCTCCGGGGTCAACGGCGCCTCTCCCCGGACGAGGTGGCGCGTTATCTCTTTCGCCGGGTTGTCAGCTGGGGCAGATCGTCAAACGTCTTCCTCGAGAACGGAGCCCGGCTCTACCTCGACGTTGGCAGCCATCCCGAGTACGCGACGCCGGAGTGTGACAGCCTCTACGACGTCGTGACCCACGACAAGGCCGGCGAGCGGGTCCTGGAAGGGCTCGTCCAATCCGCCGAACGCCGTCTCGAGGAGGAAGGCATCCGCGGAGAGATATTCCTTTTCAAGAACAACACGGATTCAGCTGGTAATTCGTACGGTTGCCATGAGAATTACCTCGTAGGGCGCAATAACGATTTCCAGCGCACCATCGACACGCTGATTCCGTTTTTCGTATCCAGACAGATTTTCACCGGGGCAGGCAAGCTTTTGCAGACCGCCCGGGGCACCGTCTATTGCCTCGCCCAGAGGGCAGAGCACATTTGGGAGGGAGTGTCCTCGGCGACAACCCGCAGCCGCCCGATCATCAACACCCGCGACGAGCCTCATGCGGACGCCGAGCGATTTCGCAGGCTCCACGTAATCGCCGGTGACTCCAACATGTCGGAATACGTCAACTACATCAAGGTGGGCACGAGCGCCGCACTGCTTCAGATGCTCGAAGACGAAGTGGTCTTCCGCGACCTCACGCTGGAGAATCCGATCAGGGCCATCAGAGAAATCAGTCACGACATCACCTGCAAACGCAAAGTTCGGCTTCTCAACGGCAGGGAGCTTTCTGCGCTCGAACTGCAGTTGGAGTACCTGGATCGGGCGGTTCGCTACGGCCAGACATCGGGCTTTCCTGCCCAGATCCAGAAGGCGGTCGACATGTGGGAGCACGTGCTCACCGGTATCGAGAAGGACCCCCTGACCCTTCACCGGGAGGTCGATTGGGTTGCCAAATACCTCCTGGTGGAGCGTTACCGCGCCAAGCACCAGTTGCCTCTGGGTTCGGGGCGACTGGCGCTCATCGACCTGGCCTACCACGACGTGTCCCGCCGGCGGGGTCTGTACTACCTTCTCGAGCGCAAGGGGTTTCTCGACCGGATTGTCACCGACGACGCCATCGAGAAGGCGATTTCAGAACCACCCCAGACCACCCGGGCCAAACTCCGCGGCGACTTCATCAAAGCGGCAAAGGCCAAGAAGCGGGACTTCACCGTTGATTGGGTGCACCTCAAGCTCAACGACCAGGCCCAGCGCACCGTGTTGTGCAAAGACCCTTTCAAAGCCACAGACGAACGAGTCGACCGCCTCATCAACTCCCTATAGCTTCTCGGCCGGTGGTCCCCTTGTCGGCTGGCTTTTTCACAGTTCACATGGGAGATTTTGGGTCTTCCGACTCTAGGCCGAGACGGATGCTGGCTCGCACATTTGCCACACCCGGGGAAAAACCGCCCGCCCGGTGTCGTCCAAA